>NZ_JBXAXW010000011.1:3395-5181 GCF_056781975.1 Dellaglioa sp. CoH-57-MRSF-19 | reverse complement strand
TTGATATGATATAAAAGTTGTCAAAAGCAACCAAGTAGATCTTTGAAAACTGAACAAATTTTCGACAAATCAAATGTGTAGGGTCTCTTAACTAAGAGTTAAGAGCAAACATTTGCGAAGTCAATTCGCTAGTTTCAAAAAGTAACAAAACAATAAGAGCAATCAACTTTTTATATGAGAGTTTGATCCTGGCTCAGGATGAACGCTGGCGGCGTGCCTAATACATGCAAGTCGAACGCATTATCTTCACCGAGTGCTTGCACTCACCGAAGATAATGAGTGGCGAACGGGTGAGTAACACGTGGGTAACCTGCCCAAAAGAGGGGGATAACACTTGGAAACAGGTGCTAATACCGCATAATTTGTTAAACCGCATGGTTTGATAATGAAAGACGGCGTAAGCTGTCACTTTTGGATGGACCCGCGGCGTATTAGCTAGTTGGTGAGGTAAAGGCCCACCAAGGCAATGATACGTAGCCGACCTGAGAGGGTGATCGGCCACATTGGGACTGAGACACGGCCCAAACTCCTACGGGAGGCAGCAGTAGGGAATCTTCCACAATGGACGAAAGTCTGATGGAGCAACGCCGCGTGAGTGAAGAAGGTTTTCGGATCGTAAAGCTCTGTTGTTAGAGAAGAATGTAGGTAAGAGTAACTGTTTACCTAGTGACGGTATCTAACCAGAAAGCCACGGCTAACTACGTGCCAGCAGCCGCGGTAATACGTAGGTGGCAAGCGTTATCCGGATTTATTGGGCGTAAAGCGAACGCAGGCGGTTTTTTAAGTCTGATGTGAAAGCCTTCGGCTCAACCGAAGAAATGCATTGGAAACTGGATAACTTGAGTGCAGAAGAGGAGAGTGGAACACCATGTGTAGCGGTGAAATGCGTAGATATATGGTAGAACACCAGTGGCGAAAGCGGCTCTCTGGTCTGTAACTGACGCTGAGGTTCGAAAGCATGGGTAGCAAACAGGATTAGATACCCTGGTAGTCCATGCCGTAAACGATGAGTGCTAAGTGTTGGAGGGTTTCCGCCCTTCAGTGCTGCAGCTAACGCATTAAGCACTCCGCCTGGGGAGTACGACCGCAAGGTTGAAACTCAAAGGAATTGACGGGGGCCCGCACAAGCGGTGGAGCATGTGGTTTAATTCGAAGCAACGCGAAGAACCTTACCAGGTCTTGACATCTTCTGACAAACCTAGAGATAGGCCGTTCCCTTCGGGGACAGAATGACAGGTGGTGCATGGTTGTCGTCAGCTCGTGTCGTGAGATGTTGGGTTAAGTCCCGCAACGAGCGCAACCCTTATTATTAGTTGCCAGCATTTAGTTGGGCACTCTAATGAGACTGCCGGTGACAAACCGGAGGAAGGTGGGGATGACGTCAAATCATCATGCCCCTTATGACCTGGGCTACACACGTGCTACAATGGACGGTACAACGAGTTGCGAGACCGCGAGGTTAAGCTAATCTCTTAAAGCCGTTCTCAGTTCGGATTGTAGGCTGCAACTCGCCTACATGAAGTTGGAATCGCTAGTAATCGCGGATCAGAATGCCGCGGTGAATACGTTCCCGGGCCTTGTACACACCGCCCGTCACACCATGAGAGTTTGTAACACCCAAAGCCGGTGAGGTAACCTTTTAGGAGCCAGCCGTCTAAGGTGGGACAGATGATTAGGGTGAAGTCGTAACAAGGTAGCCGTAGGAGAACCTGCGGCTGGATCACCTCCTTTCTAAGGAATATTACGGAAACCTACACACTTGTCGAAAATTTGTTTAGTTTTGAGG
>NZ_JBXAXW010000011.1:1897-3297 GCF_056781975.1 Dellaglioa sp. CoH-57-MRSF-19 | reverse complement strand
AAATTTGTTCTTTGAAAACTAGATAATATTTATTAAATTTTTAAGCAATAAGCCGAGAAACACCGCGTTTTATTAGTTAAGAACGTAGTTCTTAACAAAACCACTTTGCTTTAAGTAAAGTTAGGTTAAGTTATCAAGGGCGCATGGTGAATGCCTTGGCACTAGGAGCCGATGAAGGACGGGACTAACACCGATATGCTTCGGGGAGCTGTAAGTAAGCTTTGATCCGGAGATTTCCGAATGGGGGAACCCAGCAGTTTTAATCGACTGTTACTATTAACTGAATACATAGGTTATATAGAGGTAAACGCAGGGAACTGAAACATCTAATTACCTGCAGGAATAGAAAGAAAAATCGATTCCCTAAGTAGCGGCGAGCGAACAGGGAAGAGCCCAAACCAAGAAGCTTGCTTCTTGGGGTTGTAGGACTGCTCATTTGAGTTACCAAAGATTTTTATAGTAGAAGAGTCTGGGAAGACTCGCCGTAGAGGGTGATAGCCCCGTATACTAAATGAAAATCTCTCAGAGCAGTATCCTGAGTACGGCGGAACACGAGAAATTCCGTCGGAATCCGGGAGGACCATCTCCCAAGGCTAAATACTCCCTAGTGACCGATAGTGAACCAGTACCGTGAGGGAAAGGTGAAAAGCACCCCGGAAGGGGAGTGAAATAGTTCCTGAAACCATGTGCCTACAAATAGTTAGAGCCCGTTAATGGGTGATAGCGTGCCTTTTGTAGAATGAACCGGCGAGTTACGTTTGCTTGCGAGGTTAAGTTGATAAGACGGAGCCGTAGCGAAAGCGAGTCTGAATAGGGCGCCATAGTAAGTAGACGTAGACCCGAAACCAAGTGACCTACCCATGTCCAGGTTGAAGGTGCGGTAAAACGCACTGGAGGACCGAACTCATGTATGTTGAAAAATGCTGAGATGAGGTGTGGGTAGCGGAGAAATTCCAAACGAACTTGGAGATAGCTGGTTCTCTCCGAAATAGCTTTAGGGCTAGCCTCGGAATTAAGAATCATGGAGGTAGAGCCACTGTTTGGACTAGGGGCCCATCTAGGGTTACTGAATTCAGATAAACTCCGAATGCCATTGATTTATATCCGGGAGTCAGACTGCGAGTGATAAGATCCGTAGTCGAAAGGGAAACAGCCCAGACCACCAATTAAGGTCCCAAAATACATGTTAAGTGGAAAAGGATGTGGAATTGCACAGACAACTAGGATGTTGGCTCAGAAGCAGCCACCATTTAAAGAGTGCGTAATAGCTCACTAGTCGAGTGATTCTGCGCCGAAAATGTACCGGGGCTAAACATGTTACCGAAATTGTGGATGGAACCCATTAGGGTTCCGTGGTAGGAGAGCGTTCTAAGGGCAACGAAGCTAGACCGTAAGGACTG
>NZ_JBXAXW010000011.1:0-1799 GCF_056781975.1 Dellaglioa sp. CoH-57-MRSF-19 | reverse complement strand
GGTGGAGCGCTTAGAAGTGAGAATGCCGGTATGAGTAGCGAAAGACAGGTGAGAATCCTGTCCACCGAATGACTAAGGTTTCCTGGGGAAGGCTCGTCCTCCCAGGGTTAGTCGGGACCTAAGTCGAGGCCGAGAGGCGTAGACGATGGATAACAGGTTGAGATTCCTGTACTAGTTATATTTGTTTGAACGATGGAGGGACGCAGCAGGCTAAGGAAGCGCACTGATGGATATGTGCGTCCAAGCAATAAGTCTGAAGTTGAGTTAAATGCTTAACTTTAAGGACAAGTTGTGATGGGGAGCGAAATTAAGTAGCGAAGTAACTGATGTCACACTGCCAAGAAAAGCTTCTAGTTAGAATATAACTACCCGTACCGCAAACCGACACAGGTAGTCGAGGAGAGTATCCTAAGGTGTGCGAGAGAACTCTCGTTAAGGAACTCGGCAAAATGACCCCGTAACTTCGGGAGAAGGGGTGCTGACCGAAAGGTCAGCCGCAGTGAATAGGCCCAAACGACTGTTTATCAAAAACACAGGTTTCTGCAAAATCGTAAGATGACGTATAGGGGCTGACGCCTGCCCGGTGCTGGAAGGTTAAGAGGATGAGTTAGCTTCGGCGAAGCCCAGAATTGAAGCCCCAGTAAACGGCGGCCGTAACTATAACGGTCCTAAGGTAGCGAAATTCCTTGTCGGGTAAGTTCCGACCCGCACGAAAGGCGTAACGATTTGGGCACTGTCTCAACGAGAGACTCGGTGAAATTATAATACCCGTGAAGATGCGGGTTACCCGCGACAGGACGGAAAGACCCCATGGAGCTTTACTGTAGCTTGATATTGAGTGTTTGTATAACTTGTACAGGATAGGTAGGAGCCGTAGAGACCGGAACGCTAGTTTCGGAGGAGGCATTGGTGGGATACTACCCTCGTTGTATGAACACTCTAACCCTCGCCACTAATCGTGGTGGGAGACAGTGTCAGGTGGGCAGTTTGACTGGGGCGGTCGCCTCCTAAAAGGTAACGGAGGCGCCCAAAGGTTCCCTCAGAATGGTTGGAAATCATTCGCAGAGTGTAAAGGCACAAGGGAGCTTGACTGCGAGACTTACAGGTCGAGCAGGGACGAAAGTCGGGCTTAGTGATCCGGTGGTTCCGTATGGAAGGGCCATCGCTCAACGGATAAAAGCTACCCTGGGGATAACAGGCTTATCTCCCCCAAGAGTCCACATCGACGGGGAGGTTTGGCACCTCGATGTCGGCTCATCGCATCCTGGGGCTGTAGTCGGTCCCAAGGGTTGGGCTGTTCGCCCATTAAAGCGGTACGCGAGCTGGGTTCAGAACGTCGTGAGACAGTTCGGTCCCTATCCGTCGCGGGCGTAGGAAATTTGAGAGGAGCTGTCCTTAGTACGAGAGGACCGGGATGGACATACCTCTGGTGTACCAGTTGTTCTGCCAAGGGCATCGCTGGGTAGCTATGTATGGATGAGATAAACGCTGAAAGCATCTAAGTGTGAAGCTCACCTCGAGATTAGATTTCCCATTCCTTTATGGAAGTAAGACCCCTGAAAGATTATCAGGTAGATAGGTTGGAAGTGGAAGTACAGTGATGTATGGAGCGGACCAATACTAATCGGTCGAGGACTTAACCACAAAGTGGTGTGAAACGGTGTACGGCTTAAAAATCAATGATAAATATTAGCTAGTTTTGAGAGAATAAGTTTTCTCAAAAAAAGAGTGTGGTGGCGATAGCAAGAAGGATACACCTGTTCCCATGTCGAACACAGAAGTTAAGCTTCTTAGCGCCA
>NZ_JBXAXW010000010.1:0-16676 GCF_056781975.1 Dellaglioa sp. CoH-57-MRSF-19 | reverse complement strand
TGATCTATATCCTGCCTTTTAACGATTGGTAGATACTGTTCAATCGATTTTTTAAGATACTTAGCAATATTCTTTTTCGAATAGTCATCTTGTTTATCTCGAATATATGCTAAGTGTTCTTTCACGCCCTTTAAACCACGTAACTCTTTTAATTCGTCATAAAGTGGATAAACATTTTTCTGTAACCCTGACAAAATAGTCGTATCCGTTAAATCAATATATGACAATAAAAACTGCTCCATCAACAACTTTGTATATGGGCTTTTCATAGCTTCATATACAAGGTCTTTTTCCCTTTCTTCTTGCCTTATCTTACCGTCAATATAAGCGAGATCATCTAACTTATAACTAGTATCATCTGCGACTGGTTTTTTTGTAATGTGAAAAGAAACGCTCTCAATACTGCGTCCTTTCTTTACTTTGTCATAAGTCACATTAAAAGTTGTCTGTTCATTAATTTCTGATATTGATTTTTTTAAGACCCACTTTGTAAAATCCGTCATATTTTTATACTCATTCACCGTATCAGTCATTTCTCTTAATTCTCGCATACTGATAACTGGATTACGGTAACTTTCAACTTGCTCTTGTCTACGGCCGCCTTTAAAGTTGTAATGCTCATATTGGCTATAATTCATAGATAACCAACGGTACAATATAACTGAATACTTGCTATTTAATTCTGAAATATCTGACAAGGCATGTTGCGTAAAATTGGTTTTAAGATTAATCAAGTAAGGCATAATCTTATCGCTAAACTGAATCGTCACTTCATCATGATAATCTGACCACTTTACATAAGGAATTGGAACGATACTTTCAAAATCAAATCCCTTATCTTGTACTATTTTAATCTGAAAAAAAGCCTGTTTTTGCATCTTTTCAATCGCTTCTTTAAACCGACTATGTTTATTACTATCATCCACTTTAAAAAAAGCAAACAACTCTTGCTTGGACAAATAAACCGTCTGATCTTTTGGGGGATTGTCGGTATCAATCAACGAGACGGCTAATTCAAACATTTTAAGTGGGGTTTTATCCATTTTGGCAATGGACGTTATTAAGCTATTATGTTCAACAACTTTGCGTTTAGATAATTCATTCAAGGTCTGAACCTGCCTTGTCTTTGATTCTGGTATAATTGACATATAAATACGCTCCTTTGGGCGTGTTGTTGGATAAGCATAAAGAAAAACTTTTGGTCGGGAATTTCTTTATGCTTTTATTGTACCAAAATACAGAGAGTATCATTAATTAAAATTCTCTATATGCATAGTTTTTTCTCTCTATATGCATAGTTTTTTCTCTCTATATACATAGTTTTTTCTCTTGGTTTTTTCTTTGAATCCATTGCAAACACTATATTTATAACTACGCAAAAGAACAAAAGATTAAAATATAAAAGATAAACTTATAATAGGCTTCGCCTTTTTATTGATTCAATAAAAAACAAAACAAAAGAACACGGTGCACATAAATTTTGTACAGGGTGTTCTTTTTGTTTTGAATTATTTTAAATGACGGATTGCTAGTTATCTAACATAGATTGCCACTTATTACGCCAATAGCGACGTTTTAAGTTACTTAATGCTTAATTCTACGTTGAATGGTTTAAAACGCTTATACGGGCAAATAAGTCGGTTTAACGTTACAGAGTTGGTCCTTTAAAAAGATCACGCGTTAATTCAATTATTCGATTAATTAATGCTTTAACTTGTTCAATGCCCCAATCTAATCTAGTTGGCGCTATTTTCGTATCTGGATCTTCTCTAGCTGTCGTCAGTGTTTTTAACCAGGACTGGGCTACTTTTTTATTTTTTGTGAGTTCTTCATGATCCAGCTTATAAAGAACATACCGGGCCTCCACATCAGTATGCGATAGCTTGTCGACACCATAATCATTTTTAAGCATGTCTCTCATGGCATAATCCAGCTGTTGCTGTTCTCGTTGATCCACCTGAAGCGCTTGATGCGTTTCTTTCAGGTTTTGATAATCTGCTTGGACAGCTGCTAATTGCGCTTTGACCTGGCCTAACGTTTGCTTGAGTTCTTCTGTCTCATGCTGGCTTTGTAAGGTGGCTTTCTTCATCGTGGCTAACACGTTTTTAAAGCGATCTAAGTCATCTGGTTTAAGCACCGTCTTACCAAAGAGATTTTTAGATAAGTCTTGTTTAAAATCATCAATTTGTTTTTCGGCTAAGTCAACTTCCTTTAAAGCTTGATCCGTGATTTTAAGTACGGCCTGTTTAGCCCTAATATTTTTTTCAACGTCAGCTAGTTCCGTTTTTAAAGCGTTGAACTGATCATTGTATTTTTTGATTTCAGCCACATTCTCAAATGGTAAGGTTTTGTGATTTAAAATCCCTTGTTCATAAAATGGCAGCACTTTTTTTAAATGCTGATCTAAATCCTCATGAAAGGTTTGCAAATCCTGCCGCGTTAGCACTTCTTTAGCGGATACTTTATCACGTGACTTTTTATCATCAAAAACCACTGGGACAAAGGCATAGTGCAAGTGAGGGGTTGTCTCGTCATAATGCACGACAGCTGCCACGGAATTTTCTTGACCATAACGGTCATTAAGAAAATTGCTGGTTGCTTCAAAAAAGGCGCTCTGTTGATCGTGGGGCGCTTCTGAGAGTTCTTCAGGTAAAGTGACAATCCAAGTCGCTAACGCCTTCACATCGTCTCTTTTCATGCAATAAACGTCATTTAAACGCGCATTGAAGCGGGTAAGCATATCAGAACCATCTGCCATGAGATCTTGATTCAGATAGGTTTTCGACACATCAATTTCTTTGTTAGTGTGATGGTCAGTTTTACGTTCAAAGTGAACCGCTAAACCAGGGACTGCGCCACGCGTATTTTTCTTTAAATGCGCCATCAAAAATGCCTCCTCAAAAAGGGTTTTCCAAGACCAGTATAACACCGTTAAAAATCTGGTATAGCCTGTTATACCAAAATTCTATTTTGGACAGGCTCTGCGAGGCGCGTCATCGACAAGCGATGACCGTAGCGTTTCCCCTTCCTACTGGGGAAACTGCTATTTTACAGCGCCTATTATCCGGCTCGTAAAACCTCCGGCGGGTCACGCCGTGACAGGGCAATTTATCATTGCATGATCACCTTCAGTGGGAGCATGTCATGCAGAACACTACCCGCGTGGGGCAAGCTGATGTCAGCTTAACCACATAAAAAAATCAGTTGAGATAGTATCTGTATCTATCTCAACTGATTTTGAATGCTAATATAATTTTCCAGCGTATTAATTTAAATCCCAAATGATTACCCCTATACCCTGTAAACCAACTACATGCGTTTTTTTGGTAACCATTTTAATAAATCAAAACTGGTATGGATTACAACCAGGATTGTCAGAATGATATAAAAGGAATTATCTGAGGTGAGCTTGTTTTCGATCATCATGTAAATTAAGATTATTACGGCGCACAATAGGAAAATAACATTAAGTATAAGAGCATTTGAGCGGTGTTTGGCAGACAAATATCACTTATATTCAGTTGACTAATCACAGATGGGTCTATTTAGCGACCGTTTTGGATCCTGAGAAGATAAAAGTATTGGGCTATAAAATTGGCGATACAATGACAGCCGAGCTAGCCACAAGTGCCTTACAGATGGCGTTAGATAAGCATCGAAAGCCATTAATTATTCATTCAGATATGGGGGCGCAATACACGAGTGCTGAATTTAATATTAAATGTCAAAATTATGGCTTGAAACATTCATATTCACTCAAAGGCCATCCGTACGATAATGGCCGTATGGAAGCGTTTCGTTCAATATTGAAGCGTGAAGAGGTGTATCTGAAGGCATACCAAACATTAACTGAAGTCCAAGCAGCCACTGGTTGGTATATCAATTTTTATAATCGCAATCGTATCTCAAATGTTGCCTAAGTAACTGAATAAAAATAGTCCAATTTATTGACTTCTGAGCAAAGCCCCGCGATGTTTGATCGTTGGAGAGTTCATATTAAAATCATCTTTTTCTATATTAGTATTGTGGGACGTTTACATTTTCATTCCCATTTTTTCATAAGACTGCATACCGCCCATCCAAATCTCAGATGGTTTGACGCCACGTTCTTTAGCCAAGGCCATCATTAACGTATCCATATCCATCAATTTATATTCTTGCTTTGGCTTGGCTGGATCGAATGTTTCAATCTGTGCCATCATGCCGCCATCTTCGTGCTCAATGATATGGCAGTGATACATATAAACCCCTGGCAAATCAAAGCGAACCAGCAGCCGAACCGTTTCACCAGGATTCACGCCAACGGTATCTTTGAAACCATGTTCATTTGGATACGGCGCATGCCCATTCCGCGACAAGACTAAGAATTGGGTTCCATGCACATGGAATGGATGAACCATTCCAGGCGCATCATTGCTATTGGTAACATCCCAGTACTGGGCTTTGCCAATTGGTTGCGTGGCATCAATCCGCTGCATGGCAAACTTTTTACCATCAATCGCAACACCTTCGTCCATCCCCTGCATCACAACGTGGCGAACTGGCAAAGCCGGGTCAACCACTGGTGCCTTCACATCGAACAACTTATCAGGCAAGGTAGTCTGATCCGGTTTGAACGCATGAATGCGGAACTTCAGCAATGGCACATCATCCGTATATAAGGTGACCTCGTCGCCTTCATGGTATTGGCCAAAATCAACGATCACTTCGGCACGCTCAGCACAAGTCAGCATCAAATGGGTAAATTTGACCGGCTCCGGTAATAGTGAGCCATCCCCGCCAATTTGCGTAAATGGCAGGTCATCGGAAAAATGCAACCGCCATTCACGGCGATTAGCACCATCCAGAAAACGCAACCGGACCTTTTGCGTGGTGACATCAAAATAGGGATTGATTGTACCGTTAATCATTGCAGTTGGCCCAGCAACACCGTCAGGATCATAATCAGCCCGGTAGTCCCACTGGTTGTTCTCATGAAAACGCCGGTCTTGCAAAATGACCGGAATATCGTCAACGCCATAGTTCCTTGGCAATGGCAGGCTGGCTTCATGGTCGTCTTTGACAATCACCATGGCAGCCAAACCATGCCAAACCTGCTCGGCTGTGGATGGGCACGGATGCGCGTGCAGCCACAAAGTCGTCGCCGGTTGTTCCAATGTGAAGTCGATATGCTTACTTTCACCCGGATAAACCGGCGCATGGCATCCGCCATCAACATAAGGGCCACTGACATTAGCCCCATGCCAATGAAAAGTGGTCAACTCAGGCAGGGTGTTTTTCAGTGTCACATGCGTATGCTGACCACGGCGATACACAATCGTCTGACCTAACAGACTGGTATTATAGCCCCACGTCTTGGTCTTCGCCCCAGGTAACAGTTGCGTTTCCCCAGCCTCTGCTGTCACCGTGTAATAAACGTCGGTCGCCGTCTCTTTATCCGGTTTCAACAACGGCGGCACATTTAAGGGCTTCTCAGGCGCATCACTGACCTCAAGCGGCACGTACCCGCCATCGTGGAGATCAAACGCTGGCTCATCAAAGAAATAGTTCGTATAGGTTTTCATCGTGATTTCCCCTTCTGACAATAATTTTAACACTTTTTAGGGTTGCCATAAACATAATTTAGAATTAACCTAAAGTAGTATCGAAAAATGGTATAGGTCTTATCCATACACTTGAGGAGGATTTTCATGCAACAAATGTCGAAAACAATGGGCTGGCTCATGCTGGCGTTAAATGTGGTGCTGCTGATTCTAATTGGTACCATGCACAATATGGCAGCGATGTGGTTAATGGGTCTGATTATGACTTTGGACGCTGTGACAGGTTTAGTTGCCGCTTATCGGCCCCAGTCAAGTCAACAACACGCCCACCAGCGCTAGTTTATTAAGCAGTTGCTGCAGTCTACTAAAAATAGCATTTGATGCTTGACCAATATATCGTTTATCATCACCCAACAATATATAGATGCCAGGTTTTTTAGACTCATCAATCAACTGAATGCTAGCTAAATCGTCTTTATTCGCAATGACCACAAATGATGGTTCGTCATAGAATATTGAAATGTTATCATTCCCTGACTCTCGGCTGATAAATATGTGATTGGGCATGTGATCATCGACCTCTTTTTTTAGGCGCTATTATACCGCCGAACAAAAAAACAGCCCCCATTATCTACTAGTCAGATAATGGGGGCTGTTTTAATAGTCTTTTCGAGGAGTTATTATATAATTATAGACCCTATATATTCATAGCCCCTTTCTGTTTGGTGTTTAAGTATTAGTCATCGATGTCATGCACTATCTTGTTTAGCTCCGTTTTGATGGAACTGGGAATATTTTCTAAATTGAAATGATTATATATTTCTTTATCCTTAAGCATACTTTTTTGTGCCTTATTTAATTTACACTCATTGTTACCCACTACCCATTCATCCTTTGTACGTATAAAGGGGTTTTGCGCACTTTCCTTTAACGCGTTTTGAACATCTTCATAAGGTAAATAGAATTCAATTGTAGATTTATTTAATTGGTAGATTGTAACGTCTCCATCTTTTCAAAACGACTTAATTCTACGGGCTATAAATAACTTAATTTGCCAGTGTATAACGTTTCAGATTAAGCTACCACTATGCTACAATAACCATATCGAAAGGAGATCAATCTAATGAAATATACGAAAACCAAAGCAGTATTAAATCAACTCGTTGCCGATTTGAGCCAGATGTCAATGATTATCCATCAGACGCATTGGTACATGCGTGGACCCAACTTTTTGAAGTTGCACCCCTTGATGGATGAGTTCATGGAAGAAATTGACAGCCAACTCGATGTCATTTCTGAACGGCTGATTGCGCTTGATGGCAGTCCTTACTCGACCTTAAAAGAAATGGCCGAAAACACTAAGATTCAAGACTGGCCTGGTGAATGGGACAAAACAACCCCAGAACGCCTCGCACACTTAGTTGATGGCTATCGTTACTTGGAAGACCTTTACCAACACGGCATTGAAGTATCCGATGTTGAAAAAGACTTCAGTACCCAAGATATTTTCATTGGTCTCAAAACCGCAATTGAGAAGAAAATCTGGATGATTCAGGCAGAGCTTGGGTCGGCGCCAGAAATTGATGAATAAAATAATATTAAAAAATCGGTAGGCTTATGGTAGATTGTAAAATTAATCCGAACGCCCATTTGGATATTGGACAGCCCTAGTTCACAAAAGGTTTCGATTTTAATTCGTTCGGAATAGGTTATACTAGGGTCCGTCTGAAAACTACTTAAGTAAGATGCAAATTGAGGCAATGTAGACCGTAGCCAGATAAACACGAGCGAGCTTATCATAACGCGCTGCAATCCTACGAAAGTTCTTCAACTGATTGAAGAAGTTCTCAATCAAATGGCGCTCACAATAAACGTGGTAATCACAGGTCCACTTGTCTTTGGTATTTTCCTTTGGCGGAATGGTATAGACGCCTGCTTTATCTTCAATATACTGGCGAAGTTTCGCGGTGCCATAGGCTTTATCCGCGATAATATTTGATTGAGAAATATCGAAGCCTTCCAGCAACTCACTGGCAACTTGGCTATCATGTACTTGACCACCTGTTAGGCGAAACCCCAAGGGATTCCCTAATCCGTCAACGAGTGCGTGAATCTTGGTCGTTCGGCCACCTCGACTTAGTCCAATAGCTTGATTTTCGACCATGCATTCGGCGTTTTTTTTGCGCTGCGCATGAGCCAGAGGATAGCGTTGAGGGCGGTACGGTTGTCTAGGCTTGATGGACGGACAGTCCGGTATGGCGGGAAGTATCCTTTGATTCGGTCCCACTGAGCATCTTCCAGTTCGTATCGTTTAGGTGTTGTCATCGGAATGCCTCGATTCGTTTTTCCTCAGATTATACCTGAATTTTTAGTTTTCAGACAGTCCCTAGAAAAATGCGTAGTTAACCGCATTTTTCTAGCACATCGTAATCTGCCGGTTATTCACAATAATTTTACCTTCCAAAGCTAACTGCTTAAATTGACGGCTGAGCGTCTCCGGCGTAATTCCCAAAATATTGGCGAGTTCCTTCTTTTTAAGTGGTAATTCAAAGACGACTTGTCCGGATTCCACCGCGACATCCCGCAAATAAGCCATCAGACGGTCCTTTGCATCCAATAGATCACGGCGCATCTGATTTTTCTCGACTTCAATCAATTGGTTGCCAAAATTGTTGATCATCGCTAACGATAAATTCGCTGATTCTCCGAGTAACTGCTGAAAATCAGCGTATTGAATGGAACAAACCCACGCATCACTAGTCGCTTGGATGTAGCCCTGATTTTCATGCGGTGCAAATAACCAGCGCTGACCGACCACATCACCAGTATGTAGTAAGTCAATAATTTTCTCCTTGCCATTATCAGCTAACGCATAGACTTTGGCCGTCCCCTCGTCCAAAATCAGCATCCCTTCTTGGTGGTCCAGCGGTTGTCGGATCAGTTGACCCTTTTGAAAAAACTTGCGATGGTGCGTCACTGTAATCAATTTAGTTTTAATTGTCGGTGACAGCGGCGCGAAAAGTGGCGAGCGACTGATACAATCCATTTTTGGGTGCATAAATTTTCCTTTCTTGACATATATCAATTTTAATAAGTTTAGAATAGCATATAATGGACTTATGATGAAGAATTGGAGGAATCATTCATGACTAAAAAATACGTTGCTAACATCGTACCACTAAACGCAGAAGACATTGGAACGGCACCCCATGGAACTGCCACCTTTGTTGAAGACGGTGACCAATTACACGTGGCGATTGAAATGTTTGATACACCTGCAAATACGCAACACTGGGAACATTTCCACGGTTTTCCAGATGGTAAGGCGGCCCAAATTGCCACGATGGCGCAGGATGCCAATCATGACGGATTTGTCGACTTGCCAGAAACTGAACCAGTCTCAGGGACAACGATGGTGCCATTTGACAACGCCCCACATCACATGGACGTGCCGAATGATAACTACCCAGTCGCTGACGCCCAAGGCCACTTTGCCTACGAAATCGATGTGCCATTAGCTGATTTGCAAGCGAAGTTCAAAGAAGTCTTTGGTACCGATGACTTGGAACTCGACAAACGGGTCATCTACATTCACGGCGTACCACAAGACTTGGTTTTACCAGCCACCGTTGCTGGTGAAGTTGGCGCCTACGATGCACACGTCACCTTACCGATTGCGGTTGGGAAGATTGAAGTCGCAGACTAACCTAAAATTTGAAGTAAGCTAAAACATAACGACCGGATGAGCCTATCACATGACAGGTTCATCCGGTCGTTATGTTTATTTCTTTAGACTATCGACGGAAGCCTTGAAAACGCGAAATCGATTGACGATTATGGTTCCGACTGGCGAAGCACGTCCGTTAATTGTTGCCGAAAAATTGGCGTCCAGATATTCCGATAACCTAATCGGGTTGGATGAGCGTCGTCGACCATTGCTAGTGGTTGGGCGCGATTTTCAGCTTTGACCACTGGATCCTGCCAGAGGTCAATAATCGTGAAGTGCCACTTTTTTTGTAAGACTTTCAATTACTGCACTAATTTACCATAATTCGCATCGTGTTTTCGCACACAAGTGAAGAACACGATTGGCACCGCCCAATGCTGTTGAACATAGGCCAGGATTGTTTCAATCGCTCCGAGCGTCGTCGTTTCGTCAAAGCCGTGGCGCTGTTGTGCACCCGTAACTTGCCCCATAGCCTTGTCATGCCGCCCATCATTGGTTGAAAGTTGGCAGACAAAAGCGTCTAATGGTTGGGTCACTGGAATCCGATGATAGAGCCGATGCACATAGCTATCTGGTGCGTTACCTGCTAAAGTGGTGCCACTCACCGCTTCCTTGATGGCAATCACGCCATCCGTCGCGACGAGATAATCGACGAACGAATCTTCCGGTGCACCCGCACCGGCCGTAATTGACGATCCCAGAAATGCAATCCGCCGACCCATCAACGGTGACTTGGGATTCAATGTTTGATGGCTAGGGGCGTAACTATAAAAATGGGCCCTGTACGTTCTAATTATCTTTTTTCAAAGCAAGATAATCAGTTGGTTCAAAACTAAAATATTGTTCTAGATTGCCATGATACTTCTCTAATTTTGCTTCCTTATTAATATCGTAAACACGATATAGCCAATATGATGAATTATGTAATTTCATGTGTTAAAACTTAATAGGAATTTAAATTTTATTATTAGATTTTTTAATCATTCACACGAAAATTAATTTTATAAAGAGCATACTCTATACTCTTATTTTTTTTCAAGAACTCAAAAAAGTGGAAACTCCCAGAATTTTAAATCTGGGAGTTTCCGCTTTTGTCATTTCAAGGATGGACTATTGTCCCAGCCTCTTCTAGTTTATTCTTGAGATATTTTTACTGTCTCTGCAGGTGCTGATACTTCTTTTTATTCTTTTCGACCTTTCAACTTATACTTCATTAATCTCATGGCATTGAAAATTACCACCAGGATACTACCTTCATGAACCAACATTCCGATAGACATATTCATCCATTCGCTGAAGAAGACGCTGGTCAACAAGACCAACACTACTCCAATTGCAATCGCGATATTTTGTTTCATATTATTAGCGGTAGCTTTTACTATTCCTAATGCGTGAGGCAAGTTGCTGAAGTTCGAGTTCATTAAAACGACATCGGATGTTTCGATCGCTACGTCCGTTCCGCTTCCCATTGCGATGCCAATGTCTGCTAAAGCTAAGGACGGACTATCGTTAACGCCATCTCCAACAAAGGCTACAATTTGACCACGTTGTTGGAGTTTTCCGATATAAGCCGATTTGTCTTCCGGCAACATGTGGCCGTGAGCTTCGGTCAAACCAAGTTCGCCTGCGACCACATCAACGGTTCCTTGGTTATCTCCTGAAAGAACGACTAGATTTTTTACGCCCAGGTCTTTTAATTCCTGCAAATTAGCTTTCACACCCGGACGGACTTGGTCGCGAATGCCCATCAGTACTTTTAATTCACCGTCGACCGCTGTCAAAACGAGAGAGTTCCCTTGTTGTTCAAACCGTTTGACATCTTTTTGCACTTTTTTGCTGAGAGTGACATTTTCTTTTTCCATCAAGGCCACATTCCCGACAGCCACTCTATGTCCAGCTACACTTGAAACGATTCCGCCGCCTTTCACGACTTCAGTTTCTTCAACAGGATAAAAGTTTGTTTCTCCAATTTGATTTAAGACCGCTTTTGCTAATGGATGATCTGATTCCCGTTCCACACTGGCCAGATAGCCAAGCGTTTCAGCAGAATCTTTTTCATACAGTTCAGTCGCTGCAACGGTTGGGTTTCCGACAGTTAAAGTACCTGTCTTATCAAATACAATTGTATCCACATTGCTGAAGTCTTGAATGACTTCACTCCCTTTTAAAAGAACACCGTTACGAGCACCATTCCCAATACCGGCAACGTTTGAGACAGGCACTCCGATAACTAATGCGCCTGGGCAACCTAGAACCAAGATGGTGATTGCTAACTCAATATTTTGACTGAACGCCCATACAACAATTGCCAGGACCAAGACAGCTGGTGTGTAGTATTTAGAAAAGCGATCAATGAACCGTTCCGCTTCGGATTTAGAATCTTGTGCTTCTTCCACGAGTTCAACAATTTTTCCAAATGTGGTGTCCTCACCAACTCGGTCAGCTCTGATTTGAATCGTTCCGTTTTCTAAAATGGTTCCTGCAAAAACTTCTGCATCAGCTAGCTTGTTGACCGGAACAGCTTCACCTGTAATGCTAGCTTCATTGATATGCCCTTCACCCGTAAGAACTGTACCATCTACTGGAACTTTCGCACCCGTTTTAACGAGCAAGATATCCCCTTCATCTACATCATCCACTTCTACTTCTTCAAATTCGCCATTATCCATTTGTTTCAAGGCGCTTTCGGGTGCCATTTCAGTCAATTCTTTGATAGCAGATCGCGTTTGGTTCAATGTTCGATGTTCCAAGTAGTGTCCGAATAAGAATAAGAACGTGACAATAGCCGATTCTTCATAATTTTGAATAAAAAGCGCACCAATCGCTGCAATACTAACTAAGACATCAATACTGATGACTTTGACTTTCATTGCTTGAAACGCTTGAATGGCAATTGGCATAATCCCAAAGACAGAGGCGATGATCAAAGACCACTCTGAAAGTCCTACGTTTTCTAAAACAAAGTGACTGAAGAAACCGAGTGCGATTAACAATCCACTGATGACGGTGATAACATTTTTTTTGCTTAATATATATTGTTGCATGCTTTTTCCCTCCAAATTTAATTTCTCTTTTATTGATAAACAAAGTATAAGATAATTGCCTAAGTAATTAATTGACGGATATCAAGTTTAGAAAGTTCTCTTTTATCGTTTCTAAGCACCTCGAATCGGATTGCAACAAAAAAAGCAATCCTGGAAAAATAGCTTTCCTTCCAGAATTGCCTAGTTCATTTAATCTGTTAAGCGGCCTTGACTTTTGCTTTAAGGACCGGATAGCCTACGTTTTCGATAGCTTTTTGAATCTCTTCAATCGAAGTGACAGCTGAATCAAAATCGACTTTGACTTTGCTGGAGTTGAATAATACTTTAATGCTGTCTTTATCAACACCGTTAACTGATTTCACGGCACCTTCAATTTTTTGCATACAACTTGGACAAGACAACGTTTCTAATTGCAATATAGCTTTTTCCATAATTCCTATCTCCTTTATGTGTTTTTATTTTATCGGCAGCAGATTAATGAACACTGCCTTTTCCTCTTTACAACTGTAATATAGCTCACTTTTAGCAAACGAAAATTGACGCATATCAAGTTCGGCACTTCTTTTTATCTTTTTGCTCAATTCACCATCTTAATAGTCTTTTTCTGCCCCTTATTGCCATCAGAATAATAAGAAATTGGTGGATAATCTTGTCTGCGTATAAACCATACTACAATCGCGCCAATAAACAGGGCCAGAGACAAGGCTTGCGAAACGCGGATCCACTCGCCAATCCATAAACTGTTCGTTCGCATACCTTCAATGAAGAACCGACCCACTGAGTACCACAAAACGTAACTCAAAGCGACTTCTTCTTGACGCAAAAGCACTGAGTTCTGTCCCATTGTTAATGAAGAGCGACAGAACACCAACGTGTATAAAAAAGTGTGTCCGATTATTCGCTGTAAAGCAATAAATCATCTAAATCCTGAATCTTGATTCTTTTCCCAGACAGCTGTTGAATCAATCCCTCGTTCTCCAATTCTCCAAATTTGCGACTGATGGTCTCAGGTGTCGTTCCTAAATAGGAAGCAATGTCCTTTTTTGCCATCGGCAGGGTGATGGTGGGAGAGTTGCCCATTTCAGGTTCCACATTTTCTGCCAAAAACAAAACTAAACGGGTAATGACACTCTCCACGGCTACTTGTGCGGTTTGACGTGCGGATTTCTCTAACCGCTGCGACATCTCTCCTAGCAGCTTTAACGAAATTGCAGGATACTCTTTTAGAAACTCTTGTACATCATGTTGTTGAATCATGCAGACAGACGTATCTCGAGTAGCTTCTGCGTATTCCTCATGCACAGCATCAGGATTGAACAACGTCCATTCTCCCGTAAAGTCACCCGGATTCAAAATACGCACTAGTTGCTCTTTACCAGAATCAGACAAGCGATAGATGCGGACTTTTCCGCGATTCACAATATATAAGGCATCATCTTTTTCTTGCGAGCGAAACAGAAACGCCCCTTTTTGATAGTGCTTCGTGTGAGCTTTTCCAGCGATGCGATCCATCGAGCTTTCCTCCAAATGATTGAATATCGGGACTAAGCGGATACAAGCTGAGTGGTCTCCTGCTGCATGTGGTTGGGTGTATTGAGTCAATTCGTTCTCCCCCTTTATCAGTTTATTGTCCTTTTTTTAACTTTCCTATATTTAGTATAAAGGCCCCCTACCTCAAAAAAATTGACTCTCATCAAGAAAAGTCTTTTTAACGGCAAAAAAATAGGAGCTGGAAAGAGTCCCAACCCCAAAATCTTTAATTTTTAAATGTATGTTTACGAAAAACCTAATCTTCATCCTCATCAAACGCATCGTCGTCTTCCAATGCCTCTTTGCCAATGAATGCTTGCAGCATCCAAATGTTTTTATCTAAGTCATTTTTAAAAGCAATCAGTGTATCTTCTAAAGCATCGTCACCCTCATCCTGTACTAAACGAATAGCACGAATCGTTAATTCACGGGTACTTCTGAAATCTTCGATAATATTTTCAACCATGTCTTCTGCTTTAGCGTATTTATTGATGGCATCTTCTGAAAGCATGGAATATTTTTCAAATTCAGCGGTGGTTGAAGCCGGTTTATGACCGGAAGTAATCAAGCGTTCTGCTAGTTTGTCGAACCATTCTTCGTTTTGATTATACAATTCTTCAAATTTTTCATGCAGAGTGAAGAAATTAGCACCATTTACATACCAGTGATATTGGTGCAATTTCACATGTAAAGTATGCATGTTCCCTAAAAGATGATCCGAAATGGCCGCTGCATTAATTTTTGTATGATGGACATGTTCCTTGTGTTCTTGTTCTTCTTGCAATCTTTCTTGGGGTGTTCTTTCTTGAGAAGCTTTATTTTCAGTCATGATCTATTCCTCCTATAATTTTGGTTTGTTTAAAATAGTTTCCTTTGATTTCTCCTTTTCCTTTACTGAATTTAGTATAGGATAGATTTCCGTTAAAAAAATTGACGCTCATCAAGAAAAGTATTTCTTAATAGACGCCAGGCTTCTCTATTAAATTCAACTGAAATAATCAAAGGAATGAGGTCGTTCCCTCCAAACAAAAATTTCATTAAAGTAGGGCCTAAAAAAAGAATAGCAACTATACTTTGTCAAGAGACCTGACTGCTATTTTTTTGCTTGTTATTCTTCAATTACCAAATGTCTTGCCTTGCAGTATATTTAATGCTCTTTCTCACTAGTGTTGCATGCAACACTAGTGAGAAAGAGTATTAATAAGATTAACCTAGACGAATAACTTTACTTTATTTATGTCATACCATAAATAAAAATTGAAAAGAATTTTTTTATTTATTTTTAGTATTTTGATATTGATTGAGAGTTTTACTTATTATGGTTTTTAAGTCATCCATAGCTTTTCTCCTTATAAATTACCCTGATGGAAATGGTGGGAATTAAAAGTCGTCTTTATTAATCTCATAAATTGGAAATTGATTGATGGTTTTTATACCAACCTTATATTTAATTATTAGTTTAGCCAATTGTTCACCGTCAATAGCTTTTATATGTAGACGTTTAGCGGATATTAAAGCATCTTGAGTGTAGGATGAAGTAGTTATAAAGACACCACTATTACTATTTCCTGCACTTCTTTCCTGAAGTGCTCCACTAAAACTTTGGATGGTTCTAGAACCTACAGAATTTGATTTAGCGTATCTTTTAACCTGGATGTATATATTTTGTAGCCCTAATGCATCTTGTTGGATAAATCCATCAACTCCACCGTCTCTAGTTGCTTGCGTAGTTATTGCCTGACCATCAGTTCCACAATACCCCATCACTTATTAATTATAGACCCTAAACAAACATCTTTTGTAAAAAGCCTTTTTTCTGTTCTTTCAACAAATCTAACTTACGTTGCTAAATCCGTAAACGTAATTTGGTTAACGACTTCATAACGTGAATGTCCACCAGCCACTTCATCACCATAGAATATTTCAAGTTCTAGCTGCGTCCCAACACCACCCGTACCCGCCAACATGAGTTGCGCATCATACGGCGTTTTATTCTTCGTTAGTTCCAACTTCACTTGTTCAAACTCATTATCAGATAACGGCGTATCTTCTAGTCGTTTACGATTGTTGGCATTCAGAATGTCGCGCCAGTGGTCATATAGCCGATCAACTGTTACACCAGAATAATCTGTTAGATATTCCCAACCTTCACTCTTTAGCTTGTCAATTACAGCTTGTTCAAATTTATCTTCCGCCATTTAACTAGTCTTCTTTTCTTTTTTAGTTGTAACTATTTACCAAAACGCCACCACTTTTTAGGTTTAGGTTGTGACTCCGGGGTGCTATTTTCAGGTTCCGGTTGTTTGTCTGACGTCACTTCTTTTTCACCATCATCATGCGGTGCCATCGTTAAGGCTTTCAAGTCCTTAATTTCTGCCTTGTATTCTTCGAGCAGCTTTTTGTCTTGCAAAGCTAACCGTTGTTGTTGGTCTAGTAAGTTTTGCATTTGAGCTATTTGCGAATCTTTATTTTCTAGTTGCTTATCCTTAACTGCTAATTGTTTATCTCTATTTTTCTTAACTTCATCAAGTTCACTAATTAAATAGTTGTGGATATCCCACTTTGTCTCTTTGTCTGTTTGTTTGTCATTTGTCTGTTTATTTGTCTTGGTTTTGTTTGTCTGTTTGTCGACCTTCGACCTTATAAAATGCTGTTCTTCTAAAGATAAAATAACTATACCTTTGTCGTTTGTTTGCCTTGTTTTGTTTGTCAGCGACTTTATATGATATTGTATTGCCTGTTTTGAAACACCTAACTCCTCAGCAAGTTCTCGAATTGTTTTTAAATTTTCACTCATGATCTATATCCTGCCTTTTAACGATTGGTAGATAC
>NZ_JBXAXW010000009.1:0-19898 GCF_056781975.1 Dellaglioa sp. CoH-57-MRSF-19 | reverse complement strand
GGACATACAAAAATCCCTCCATGATTATCGGATGAAATTATATTATTTCATCTGACAACCATAAAGGGATTATTACATCACTCAATCTGAAGTTGTTGGAACCTTTTTAAGTTTTTCTTTAAGTCGCAATAAAAAATTTTAAGAATACTTGTGCAATACTAAAATAAATTAACACAGAAGTTAAATCACTCAATGTCGAAATAAATGGCCCTGATGCAACTGCTGGATCAACACCAATTTTATCCATTAAAATTGGTATAAAACTACCCGCTAAATTTGCCACCGTAATAGCGCACATCATTGCAAGTCCTATCACCATCCCGAGAACAAAGTTACCCTTCCAGAGTCCGACAATTAAAGTGACGGAAATACCCGTTACAACCCCAATTACTAATCCAGTGAAAACTTCACTTATAATTAGTCTAAGCACACTTTGTTCATTGTCATCTTTTACAGCTAGGCGTCGAACAGCAACAGCTAAACTTTGTGTTCCGGCATTACCGGCCGTTCCTGTAATCAATGAAATGAAGACAGCTAAAATACTTGCTTCACTCAGTAACCCTTCAAAATGACTAACTAAACTTGCCGTTGACATACCTAAAAATAATAACGTTATCAACCATGGCAAACGTTTTGATGCTGCTTTAAATGGATTTTCTGTTTGATCTTCAGTATCGACACCGGCCAAACCAGAGTAATCCTCAGCCGATTCTTCATCAATAACATCAATAATATCATCAACAGTAATCACACCAATTAATTGTTCATCATAATTTGTAACTGGCATTGCTAAAAAGTTATAATCCCGAATCATCTTGGCAACGTCTGCTTGATCGTCATCAGCTTTAACAGACATAACTGGTGTCGTCATGATATCTCCAATTAACGCCTTCTCATTACTCATTAATAAATTACGTAATGTTACAATCCCCATCAAACGCTGATCATTATTAATAACATAATCATAGTAAATTGTTTCCGCATCACTTGCTTCTTCTCTTAAAGTACGCATTGCAGAACTCACTGTTTGATCTGAGGTTATTGAGGCAAAATCAGTTGACATAATAGCACCAGCTGTCTTATCTTCATAATGCAGCAGACTTTTTATTTCATAGGCCTTATCTTTATCCATCAGACCTAAATATCTCGCTAATTTATGCTGATCCAGTTGTCCCAACAGGTCAACCTCATTATCAGTGTACATATTATCTAATAACTCAGCCACATACTTTAGAGACATTTCATCAAAATATTTAACAACATCTTCCGGATCATCTTCAGCGGCATCAAATGTGTCACTCAATTCCTTAGGCGTCAGGTACTGATACACCTTTTGGCGTTGCTCTTTATTAAGCACTGAAAAAATCTCAGCTTGCTCATAAACATGCAAATCTGTAAATTCATTGTGAAAATTATATTGTTGATTCTTTTCAAGCGAATCAATAATTTCTTCAGTTTTTATTTGGTTATATTTTTCTGTATCCACCATGATGAATACCTCGTTTATTTTTTATTTATAAATTTTTGCATATCCGATGCAAGGTGACTCTGAACATTTATCTGTTCATGTGTAAATGGTTGATAAAACTCAATTTCACTACAGTGTAGCGCTTGGCGTTGCATTGGCATAATTATATGCCCACCATACAATGTATCACCAACTAAGGGATGCCCTGTGGATGCAAAATGAACACGAATTTGATGTGTTCTCCCCGTATGTAATTGGATTTTATATTGACTAATACCTTTTACAGATTTCTCTAACCAATACTCAGTTAAAGCTACTTGACTACCTTCCCCATGGCCAACCTGCCTCTTAATGAATGATTCTGGATCACGCATAATTGGCTCATCAATTGTCCCATGCGGAGTTTCAATCTGTCCTTCGACAAATGCTGTATAGTACTTTTTAATTAGATGATTTTGTAACTGTTGATCCAATAAAGCGTGAGCAAATCGATGTTTAGCAAACAATACTAACCCACTCGTATCACGATCAAGTCGCGTCGCAATATGTGGAATAAAATCATTTAAATGTCGATTTTGATAATAGCCTGCGACACGATTAATCAAGGTATCCTCCGGATGTAAATATGAAGGAATTGAGGCAACATGTGCTGGTTTATTAATAATTAAAAAATCGCGATCTTCAAAAACGATATCAATTGGTACAAACGATTTTTTTAATTCATTTTTATTTTTCTCAGCTGGTAGAACAATACTCACTTTATCATTTGTTTGAATGAAGTCAATTGCCCACTGCTCGTTATCGTTGACTAATAGCTTACCACCACAATACTTAAGCGTTGCAAGTAATCGCCTAGATACACCTTCATTTTTCAGAAAAGTCTTCACTTTTTGAGGAGACGTCCCTGTATACTGCCAATCAATCTGCATAATCACTACCAATAAACGCCTCATTTACACGTTTCCAGAAATTATTATGTCGATATTTGGCAAAACAAATGTGTTCCTTCGCTATTTTATATTTAATTGCCTTAATTTGCCGATTATGATAGATTTCTTGGTCTATACTAAAAACAAAGTCACTGCTTTGTGTTGGTTTCAGTGTAATCCAATCATTTGAAGCCACAATAACTGGTGAGCTTAGCGTCCTAAACACACGATTGTTAATAGACGCAATTTCTGCCATTTGTATTGACTCGAGTTCGGGATGAATAACCGCTCCACCAACCGATTTATTATAGGCAGTAGATCCAGTAGGCGTAGAAATGCACAAACCATCTCCACGAAACTTTTCAAATAACTGATCACCAATATAAACATCCGTTACCATTGTATTGTTAATCCTTTTTAAGGTTGATTCATTTAATGCAAGAAATCTTTCTGATTCTGCATCAAAATAATCAACTTTAACATCTAATAATGGATAATTAATTGATTGTTTATTATCTGATTGGAGACTAGTAACTAAATCTGAAATTTCATCATCTCGCCAATCCGTATAAAAACCTAAATGCCCTGTATGTACGCCAACAAATCTAATGTTTTCAAGGTTATCTTGGTAATGTTTGAAAGCAGAAAGCAAAGTTCCATCCCCACCAACCGTAATCACAATTTCAGGATGACTATTATCAATTACGATATGTGCATCCGTTAGTTTTTGATACAGTTCTTTACCAACTTTTTGCGATTTTTCCCCATCATTTTCGAAAATAGCAACTTTCATTCGTAACCCTCTTTTCCTGACGCCCATGATACCTAATGTTTATTTTTTGTTTAAACCCTTACCATAAAATAAATGCTGCGCTTCTTGAATCTCTTCTCTAATTTCGGACATTTCAGTGTCTAATTTAAACGCAGCCTCTGCTGCCCGTTCGAGCCGTGCATTTAATTGGCTAGGAAATTCTCCTTGATATTTATAATTTAAAGAGTGCTCAATCGTTGCCCAAAAATTCATAGCTAACGTGCGAATTTGAATTTCAACAAGTACATTTTTTTCTCCATTTATCATTTGAACCGGGTACTTAAGTACAATATGATATGAGCGATAACCGCTCGCTTTTTTATTAGTAATGTAGTCACGTTCTTCTACAACGGTCATATCATTTCGAGAACGTAATAAGTCAACAACCTGATAAATATCATCAACAAATTGGCACATAATGCGAATACCCGCAATATCTTGCATGTCAGTTTCTAAACGTTCTTCAGAAATTTGACGTCGTTCAATTTTCTCTAAAATACTATCAACTGATTTAACCCGACTTGTCACAAATTCAATTGGCGAATGTTGACCAATACCCGTGAACTGTTTTCTTAAACCACGCATTTTTATTTTCATTTCTGAAACGGCCTGTTCATAGGGTCTAAAGAAATATTTCCAATCTTCTACCATTTTATCACTCTATTCTATTATTCAATTTACTCATCTCATTTTAGCATAAATTAGTGATTCAGTTCCGAATTAACCTCACAATGTTACCAAATCTTTCAAAAAACAAGTAATTTTAATAATATCTGTTATTAATTAAGTGTTAATAATTGAAAAAAAAAAAAAATTTGGTAAAGTGGTAATAGTTATTAAAACAGAAATGAAATCAAACCCCACACGATTTTAAATCTAATCACTATAATTGGAGGAGTACTCTTGCTAGAAATTTATTTATTTGTCAACCCATTAGGTACAAAATGCTTCAAATCTGAACAAAAGGTTTTAGACTTTATTCGTCTATCTCCCCAAAAAATCTCATTCCAATTTGTACCCATGTTAAACATCCAAACAGTGCACAATGTCATGATTGAAAAAAATCTTGATACACGTAACTTAGCGCTTCGAAATGTGTTATCTGGGTCAATTTACCAAGCCGCTTTAGATTATAAAGCAGCTCTTTTTCAAGGAAAAAAACGTGGACGTGATTTCTTAATGGCAATTCAAGCGGCTTTAGTTCAAGATAGCACTTGTTACTCAGAAGAGCTCATTCAACGAGTTGCTAAAGAAGTTAACTTAAACTGGGAAATGTTTAATGAAGATAGACATTCAGTGTTAGCAAAAAAATCATTTAAAAATGATCAAAAAATTGCCAATGATATGAACGTTACAATGCATCCCACAATCGTCATTAATAATATTGATGGTCTAGACTGTGGTGTATCCTTCCCAGATGCTGATTTAGTAGATATTTCGAAAGTTTGTGCTGGTGATTTTAATATTCAAAATGACTTACATCAAGCAATTAACCCTCAAAACCAACTATACGTTTTATAAAATAAAAATACGTAGCTTAGTTTTTTAACTAAGTTACGTATTTTTTATTTCTCTAAGATTTGAGGTAATAATGCCTCTAATTCATTCAATCTTGCTTCAAATACAGCAAATGCGTTAACTAGATATGCTGACTTAGTCATATCTACACCTGCTTTTTTCATGACATCAACTGGAAAATCTGAACTCCCAGCTTTCAAATAATTCAAATAGTTTTCTAATGCATCAGGTTTTCCACTAGTGATTCCCTCAGATAAAGTGGTTGCAGCAGCAAACCCTGTTGCATATTGATAGACATAATAATTATAATAAAAATGCGGAATTCTTGACCATTCCATTGCAATTTCTGGATCACGTTCTAAACTCTCTCCATAATATTTTTGATTTAAATCAGCATAGTATTTAGACAGTTTATCAGCCGTTAGTGGGTTTCCAACCGCGTCTTCCTCATGAATCCAATGTTCAAATTCTGCAAATTGTGTTTGACGGAAGATAGTTCCTTTAAACCCGTCTAAATAATAATTAAGTAAAAATGCCCTAACCTTAGGATCTGTTTGAGTCTTTAATAAATAATGTGTTAACGTATTTTCATTAGTTGTTGACGCAATTTCTGCTAAAAAAATTGGATAATCACCATACAAATAAGGCTGATTATGATGCGTATAGTAACTATGAATACTATGTCCCATTTCATGTACCAATGTATAAAGATTATTTACATTATTTTGCCAGTTTAATAACATATATGGTGCTGTATCATACATACCTGATGAATAGGCACCACTTCTTTTACCTTGATTTTCAACAACATCAATCCAACGGTTATCAAATGCCTCTTGAACATGACTTAGATAATCAGGTCCCATTTTATCTAAGGCTTTTAATGCCTCACTTTTCGCTTCATCATACGTGTAACTTAGTGCGGGTTCGCCTGTTATTGGTGTATATAAATCGTATGAATGTAATTTTTCAACTTTTAAAATTTTCTTACGTAATGCAACATAACGGTGTAACAACGGTAAATTCTTATTAACCTGCTCAATTAGTGTATTGTAGACAACTTCAGGTATCTGATTATTTGATAATGACGCATCTCTGGCACTTTTATAATGTCGAACTTGTGCACTATAGTTATGAACTTTAACATGGCTTGAAAGTGTTGAAGCTAGTGTGTTTTGAAATTGACCATAGACTTCATATAATTTTTTAAAGGCCTGTTCTCTAACACTTCTAGAAGTTGATTCTAGAAGGACCCCATAAATACCTTGTGATAATTGAACATCATTACCTTGTTCGTCTTGAACAACTGGAAATTTCAAATCAGCATTGTTCAGTATTTCAAACGTTTTAGAAGAGGCGCTAAATATATCCCCTGCTCCAGCTAAGAGCGTTTCTTCAGCATGCGAAAGGACATGATCCTTCTCCAATAATAAACTATCAAAAAAATGACGATAGCCTTTTAAATCAGGATTATCAGACATAAATTGCTTTAAAGTATCCTCTGGTATCGCAATAATTTCAGGTTCAAACCAAGAAATAGCAGCCGATACCTTAGCTGCCAAGGCGCCAGCCCTTGAATTTAAAGCTTGATATGTTGAATTTTCTGTATCTTGATCATTTTTTAAATTCGCATACACGTATACTTTTTCGAGCATCCGTTCAAGCGCCAAAATAGCTTCTAATCCACGTAACATTGTTGTACTATCTTGACTCAATGTACCTTTAAAGTTAGCGATAGTTACTACAGATTCTTCAATTTTTTTGTAATCCTCTTCAAATAATGAATCTGAACCATATATTTTTTCTACATCCCACGTTAAATTTTCTGGTACCTCTTCACGCTTTGGTAATTGCTTAGCTACTGTCATAAAAAGCCTCCGAATATCGTTTATTTACTCCTATAAGATAACATATTTTTAATCAAAATTTGAAATAAATGTATGCCTCAACTGTAAATTTTCCATTTTTAGCGATATATCACTGGACCATACAATCTGATTGTCAATTCGATAATTTTCGGATTCTTTAATTGGTATTAAAATATGATTTTTAATTAAACCCTTAATATATGCATTATTAACTTGTTTAATTGCTAGATGACCAACAAGTGGCATTTCAAAAAGAGTTTTTGTGATTTTTTGTTGCAGGTTAAATAATAACTCAAGCTCTTTTTTCGAAATAACATCAGTGGTATATTTTTGCAAATCTAAAATAACTCGAATTCTCCAAAAAAAGTCATCATGTCGATAGATTGGCGGAAGACGCGTCTGACTCAAGCAATATATCGGAAATCCCATAAAATAATATCGCTGCATGTAGCAAAAATCAATCTGTTGCTTTAAATAATGATTCAAATAATAACAATTTTTCTCTAACTTAGTCAATTGACGGAACAAGTCTGCTGGTGACAAATTCAAAGTTTTATTCCTACAATTATTTTTGATAAATACCATTAAGTCTGTTACATCATTAAATACTTTTGTGCAGTAACGAATACCATATAAATTTTCAAACCATAATTCATAATTTAAAATTAAACACTGTCGCTCAGTATCGATAAATACTAAGAAATAACCAATATTTTTATGGAAATTTATAAACATTGCTTGTTGTTGTGTTAATTTTTTATTTAAACGATGTTTCATCCCTAGAATCCAAAAAATACGATACCCATTTTGTTTATAACCGTCAGTCCTTTTGTTAAAATCTTTTAGCGTCAACGGACTGCATTGGTACTCTACGACTAACTGGCTATTTTTTAAATTTATTAAAACATCCGGTCGTTGCTTTAGTTTAGGCAAATATTGCTCAATATCTGCTCTTTTATGTCTTTTTTCTGCCCACATTTTAATTAAATTTTTCCCTGTGACATGTATTTTCGTTTCACCTTCTGAAAAAAAATGACATGACTTTTTAAAATGAGCAAAATGAGCTTGTTTTTGCGGGCCTTCTTTAAAGACAACACGCTCTCCGCAACCAGGACAAAAATATTTATTGTTTTGCTTAAAATTTATTGCGCATACCAACTCATCTACGTGTTCTTGTTTTGCAAATATCATTCAAATTACCCCTTGTTACAATTTAAATACGCAAAAAAACAAACTAACCTTTTTCGATTAGTTTGTTTATTTAAAGTATCTTCTTGCCTCAGAGAGTGCGTCAGATGACATAATCTTTTTACCACGTTCTTCCATAAATGGTCCTGTCGATGAGACAACCTGTGCATACTCTAATGCGACAGCTATATCATTTTCGATTGTTTCTTTTGTTGTATTATCTTTATCAAAAATTAGTTCTAAAAAATATTTATTTTGGACTTTAAATAAATTGCTTTGTGTATTTGTTGGTCTAAAAATTTTAGCTAATTGAATAAAATCTTCGAAGTCCCCAAATTCAAACATTCTTGTTTGAGCAGATTTTTTATAACCCGATCCAACAGTATCTTGTGAGTCATTGTCACTGTCTTCAAGCTCAGCTAATCTATCTTTTATAAAGCTTCCTAGATCATCATTCTCAGATAAATCAGAAATGTTTATTTCTTTCGGATTTTGCGTCTCGTCTGGCTTTCCACGACTGATAAATAACTCCAAGCCATCTCGATTAGGTAATACCTGGAAGGTAACTGCTTCATTATTTTCAAATTCATGTTCCGTGTCTACTTCGCGTAAAATACTATAAAAGAAATCTTCAATTTGAGTTCTATTACCTAATAAATCTAAAACAGTAATACCTCTTTTAGATAAATCTTCATCTTCAACTAAAACACGAATTGTATTTTCATTTATTTTTTCCATTTTCATTACTAATCACCCATCTTTCTGATAACTTGACCTTAATTCTATCTAAAATTTACTATTTGTAAAGTAGTTTAAACTAAATAAAAAAAATTCAGGAATGCGTCTTCCTGAATTTTACCATGTTACCTTATTAAAAACTAATGTTTCAATATTATTTAATTTTAAATTAATTAAAATCCAGCAAGTAATTGTGCCTTTTGTAATTCTAAAGCACGTACATCCCTTGGTAAGAAGCGACGAATTTCGTCTTCGTTATATCCAACCTGTAATCGTTTTTCATCTAGAATAATAGGACGACGTAATAAACCAGGATTATCTTGAATTAATGAGAATAATTCTTGAAGTGGTAAATCGTCTAAGTCCATATCTAGTTCCTGATAAACTTTTGAGCGTTTAGAAATAACTTCTTCTGTTCCATTTTCAGTCATTTGCAAAATTGTTTTAATTTCATCAATGTTGAGAGGCTCAGAAAAAATATTACGTTCTTGGAATGGAATATTATTTTCCTTAAGCCATGCACGTGCTTTTCGACAAGATGTACAACTTGGTGAAGTATATAAAGTTACCATATGCGCTCTCTCCTTTTAATAAAAAATTTATCAATTCCTATAAAACAATTGTAACTTATTATCAAACAAATTACTACCATTTTATTAAAAAAATTTACTAATTAATATTTTTACTAATAATACATTTAATTCATTTGTGTTCATTATTAAATGATTAAATGACATCATTTTTGATATTGTTTTTTATATTTCGAGTATGATATTACATATATTTTATAGTTATTATTATTTATTGAATGAAAAATAATTTGCTATCTCAATTATTTAATATACTTTACACTCGATATATACTTACTAAAAGTACGTAACACGCACTTAATCGTTTATTTGCAACAATCTTATCATTATTTTATTTTTCAAAAAAAAGATACATATTGTTAAAAAAATTTAACAATATGTATCCGATTACAAAATTAGTTCTAAATATTTTTTTGCGAGTATTATATCGATATTATTGCCAGCTGATAATTCAGCTTGTTCTTTTAATAATTCGTGGGAACCATTTGCTGGTAAATGCGTTAAAATTAATCTTTTAGCATTATTTAAACGAGCAAACTTTCCAGACTCGGTAGATGTCATATGCCATTTTTTGCCAATTTTATCATCAAAAAAGTTTGTATCGGTCATTAATATATCTGCATTTTGACTAATTTCATTTAATTTTTCGTCATACGCCGTATCAGCTGTAAAAACAAAGACCTTCCCAGTTGCCCGTTCCGTTATTCTCATAGCATATGTAGGCACTGGGTGAATTGTTTCTAAAAATTCAAAAGTAAAAGGCCCAATGTCTATAACTTCTTTATTCTTATATCCTATTCCAATTGTCGCATTTGCCCAAGTTAATTTTGCTAATGCTTCTTGATCAATAGATGGCCCATAAATAGGAAGTGGTTGCTTCACTTGTTCACCGTTAATCTGCCAGCTATACTGTAAAACGCCGACATCTGCGATATGATCCTGATGATAATGTGATAAAACAACTGCATCTAACTTCAAGGAATCTAGTTTAGGTTCTAGACTAAGCATTGCTCCACTTCCACAGTCCAACAATAAATTAAAACCATTACTCTGAATTAAATATGAACTAGTTCCAACTGTATGGGCAGGATAACCCCCATAGAATCCTAAAATTGTCAACTTCATTTTTAATTGTCCTTCCTGTTACTTTTGACTCTATTATACCTTTTTTTGGGCTATACTTAATAATGAATTAAAGTAAATGGGAGATGTATCTTTGTTAAATCATATAAACACAGCATTAGGCGCTGAATATTTTTTAAAGTCTATAATTCGAAATAATCCATCCCGATCATTTATTCTACTTAATCCAATTAATAAGTACAATAATTCTTACTTATTAGACACATCAGATGATAATTCTATTTTCTACTCTGGATTAGACTTCCGTGTTCGATATCATGTAGGAATGGATTCATGGCAAGGTTTTTATCATTTTAAATATATTACTTTGAGCGATGAAGAAAGTAAAGTTTACTTAGCTCAAGTACAAACTTTTATTAATGAACAAACAAAACCAACTGGTATCATTTCTTTTTACACATTACAGTCTTTATCTAAAGGTTATAATTATGTTTTTTTAACAATTTGGAAGCAACAATCTGATTTTATTAATTGGCGTAAAACGTCAAATTATAAACAGTTAAAGTACTATGAAAGTGAGTTTCAAATTACTCCCATAGACGCAGTGTATTCTGTTAATGAATTAATTAATATAAAAGATTAATCCAATTAGTTAAAAACAATCCGTATTCCACAAACGATATTAATAGCTAATTAATGACTCAAACAAGTCATTAATTAGCTATTTTTTTACAATAGTTATTCCCCAAAAATGTTTAATTTCCAACCAAAAAATAGCCTAAAAAGTTTTCTAACTTTTAGGCTATTAATCATTTAACCGTTCTTAAACTCTGTTATTTATTATCCGATTCAACACTCTCACGGTAATTAAAAATAAGCCTAAATACATCACATAGAAGGTCCCCCAGAAGAAAATGAGAACATTTAGGTTAGGTTGATCAAATAATGCGACATAAATATTAAAAGTAAATATTGCTTCTATCGATCCTAAAATAACCGGAATTAAAAATAAACTGGCTGTTTGCTGATAAATAATTCGCTTAATCTCTTTTTTGGTCACACCTAGACTTTGCATTAGTGAATAAGTTTTTTGATTTTGTCTAAGATCTATCATTTGTTGTAACATTAAAATACTACAAGTTGCTAATACTAAAATAATACTAATAAAACATGCTATATAAATATAAAACCCATCTAATTCGTTAACATTTTTTTCAACTTGATTTCTCACACCCAAATTTCGATAATGGTAGTTTGACTTAATTTGATTAGAAAATTTATAACGGACATTCGATAATGTTGTCCCTGTCTGCTGCAAATAGGTCTGTTCTTTAGATTGATTATCTAATTTATGTCCGAAATCATTTTTAGATTGTGCAAATTCCTGATAATTTTTAATATTAATAGCTGTAAGTCCATATTTTGTGTTGCTATCAACACGTTTGTAGACACTATCTTTAACAATTAACAAATTTTGAATGTAATGTATTTCACCATACGGAAACGTACTTAAGTATGTTTTTATCTTTAATTTGTTCATTGATTTTTGCTTAAATTGAATGAGCTGGTTATCATCATTAATTTGATATCTTGCTAACTTGTGTAAAATCATAACTGTCTCATTCGATTTAATCTTAATCGGTTCTAAATCATCTTGAATTTTACGCGCATGATTATAATCTGTTTCTGACATTATTGTAATTGGCACAATTTTAGCTTCACTTTGATTATTTGCTTTTAATTGAACACTTGTTTTCATCGGTACAATTTTAAGATGTCCACTTACTTGCTGTTTCACTATTAAATTGTTTTGTTTTAATACTTTTTTTACAGTTTTTAAATGATAATCGTCCGTAATAAAATGAGCTGGTGCCACTTGATCAATTGTTTTTTGGGAATATGAATACAACGTAGCCACTCCAATAAATACAGATAAAGAGAACATTATTAATAAAGTCATTAAACTTAAGATGACCTTATTTTGTCTTAAACTGACTTTTAAATTAGAAAAAGCAAGTAGCCTACCACCCCGATACATAAAATGTCGCCATTTTTGTATCATACTTATCATTATCGGCACCAAATAATTAAAAATCAAAAGAGTCCCTAAGATAATCATAATTGCAATAATCAATACTGCTAAAAAATAATCATTTTTACGTAACCAAACATTAAAAATAGGTCCCAAATTTTCAAAATTTACTGCCATAAATAAAGGTACAATAATAAAAAAGATACTAATGATAGCCATAAATCGTTTAAATGGTCCAAATTTTTCGACACTGGCATTATCACTATTTTTAAACAATGAAACTAATTGTTTACGATAAATAACACTTGCATTAACAGTTGACATCATTAAAAAGATAACGTTAAAGATAACTATTGTACTAATTAAACTATGCCAAGATATAATAATATTGGTATCTGCCACAATAAACATAGCCCTCAACAAAATCATAGCAAATAATTTAGAAAAGATCGCACCAACCACTAAACCAATCAGTAATGCTATATTACCTAGAATTAAATTTTCAATAAATAGCATTGTCGCAATTTCTTTTTTTTTCACTCCAAGAAGATGGTAAACAGCAATTTCTTTTTCTCGCCGTTTCGCCACAAAAAGATTAGTGTACATCATGAAACAAGCAATAAAAATCAAAATTAAAAAACTACTAATACGTAAAGTAACAGAAATTGGTAACTCTACGCGCGCATTTTGTGTTAACTCTTTGTTAATTGACATTGACAAAAATGAAAAATAAACTGTAACTGCTATCGCACTAGCAATAATGTAAATTAAATAATCCCATAAACTGCGCCAAATACTTTTAAAAACAATATTCACTAGTGGTTTCATTGCTTTCCCCCACCAATAGCTGCTTGCATATCAATTATTTTTTGGAAAAATTCTTTTCTAGAGCCATCTCGCCTAATTTCGGCAAAGATATTCCCATCTTTAATAAAAATAATTCTTTTACAATAACTAGCTGTAAATGCATCATGAGTTACCATCATGAGCGTCATCTTTTGCTTTTCATTCACGTCTGTTAAATACTTCAATAGTTCCGTAGCTGCTTTTGAATCTAGACTTCCTGTCGGTTCATCTGCGAATAACATTTTGGGTGCCGTTATAATAGCTCGTGCAACTGCAACCCTCTGCTGTTGACCAATTGAAATTTCATTTGGAAAATGTTTTAAAATATTATTTAAATTTAAAATATTAGCAATATTAGCAAGTTTTGCCTCAATTATTTCTACATTTACTTTATCCAATGCTAAGGGCAAAATTATATTTTCCTTGATAGTCAACGAATTAAGTAAATTAAAATCTTGAAAAATAAACCCTAACTGTTGTCTTCTAAACTCAGACAATTTTTTTTCATTATATTGTGTTATATCCTGGTTATCTATTCTAACATGTCCAAAAGTTGGCTTATCAATAGTCGACATCATATTTAATAACGTCGTTTTTCCTGCACCAGATGGTCCCATAATACCAACAAATTCTCCTGAATCAATTACAAACGAAATATTATCAATTGCAGTCGATCTATTAAACTTCATTCCATAAATTTTTTTAACGTGATCTACTTCAATAAATGTCATAATTTCATTTCTCCTATTACCAAGTATTATCCTATATATAGGATAATTACGCCAATATTTATTTACGCTTTTTATCTATTTGAATTTAATGCTAAAAACCGGTATTGTAGGGTAAATAGTTCTTACTTTAAAGAGGTGATAATATGTTTAGTATAATGATTGTTGAAGATGATAAAACAATTGCCAACATTACTGCAGATAGTCTAGCAAAATGGCGATTCAACCCTATTTTAATTAATAATTTTAGTGAAATTGATCTTGAATTCATTGAAAAAAAACCACATTTAGTTTTATTAGACATTAATTTACCCGATTTTGATGGCTTTTACTGGTGTAAAAAAATCCGTGAAATATCAAATGTACCAATTATATTTATCTCAAGCCGAAATACCAATATGGATATGGTTATGGCAATGAATATGGGTGGCGATGACTTCGTAAATAAACCTTACTCAATGGAAGTTTTAGTTGCAAAAATTTCTGCATTATTACGACGCACTTACAATTACGCAGAAATGGGACCAGAAACACTCGAGCATAATGGCCTTTTTTTGAATTTACAAAATGGAACTGCAAAATTTAACGATAAAATTATTGATTTATCAAAAAATGAGTACCAGTTACTGCAATATTTAATGCGTCAGACAGGGAAAATTGTTAGCCGTGAAAAATTACTTCGAGAACTCTGGGAAGACGAACATTTTGTTGATGACAATACGTTAACCGTTAATATTAATCGCGTTCGTAAAAAAATAGCACAAGCTGGATTACCCAATTTTATCGAGACAAAGGTAGGACAAGGTTATCTTATCCCTTAGGAGACACTAATGACATTTTTTAAGTACATTTCAGATAGAATTACAACAATCATCTTTTTCCTTCTAGTTATTCTCTTAATTAATCTTGTATTGTGGTTTGATCCATTCCATAACATTGTTTTATCTACATTATTATATATAGATATTCTGGTAGTTATTATATCAAGTATTTTTGTTGTAACACGTTACTGGATTAATCATCAATGGTACCAAAAATTTAAATTACCAATTGATCCAGCAACAGCAGATTTATTGATTCCTATTAATGGTGCACATTCCAATGAACAACGTTTATATCAGGGTTATGTTAATGCCCTATTAAACAATCATCAAATACAAATAAATAATATCTTGTCTAAACAACAAGAACAAGAGGATTTTTTAAATGCTTGGATTCATGATATTAAAGTTCCCTTAGCTGCTATTCAGTTACTAATTGAAACATCTGATGGCAAGCTATCTGAAAAACAAGTCATGCAAACTGAAATTGAATTAAAAAACATTGAAAATTTTGTTGAACAAGTGATTTATTATTCTCGTTTAGATAGCTTTTCAAATGATTATTTAATTCAAGATGATTCACTAAAAAAAGTAGTTAATCTTGTCATTCGGGATAATATGAACTTATTTTTTTCAAAACATATTCGTTTCGTTTTTAACAGTACAGATATTTCCGTTCTAACTGATTCAAAATGGCTACGTTTTATCTTAAATCAAGTGATTACCAATTCATTAAAATACACACCAAATAATGGTGAAATCGTTATTTCTCTTAAAGATACTGAAAAAGAAACGATATTAGCCATTAAAGATAATGGCATTGGTATCCCGAACGCAGATTTAGCTCGCGTTTTTGACAAAGGATTTACCGGGAATAACGGGCGTCAATTCAACCAAAATGCAACCGGATTAGGCCTTTATTTAGCAAATCAACTAAGTCAAAAATTAGGTCACCAATTAGAAATTGAATCTCCAAAAAATGAAGGTACTACAGTTAAAATTATATTTCCTAAACTTTCTTATTATAATGATGAAATGGGCGAAATTCTTCGCTAGGAGGGTCTATCATGTTATCAGAAATTGAACTCGGTTTTACAAATATTAAAGATATTGATCCTAATATTATTGTAGATTTACGCTATGCTACAAAAGACAACTTTACTAACCAAATTATTTATGACTTTTCTACAGCAATCGCTAGAACAGGAACAGCTAAGAAACTTGGTATCGCAAGTCAATTACTCAAAACTCAAGGCTATCGTTTAAAAATTTGGGACGCCTACAGACCAGTCTCTGCTCAAAAAAAATTATTTGACGTTTATCCCGATCCTAATTTTGTAGCGAAGCCAAATCCTAATTTCAGTCATCAAAAAGGCGTGACATTTGATTTAACTATCTGTGATATGGATGGCCACGAGCTTAACATGCAAAGTGAATTTGACGACTTTTCAGAACGAGCTGGAAGAAATTATAAACGAACACCTCAACAACAAATAAATTACGATATACTAAATAACGCTATGATAACTGCTGGTTTTATCGGATATTCTGAAGAATGGTGGGACTATAGAGATTCTGATATGAATGACTATTCACCACTTATCGCGAATCCAAATGATTATTAAAAAAACTTGTCACAACACCTTACATACAAGGTATTGTGACAAGTTTTTTATCTTAACAATTTATCCCAGAGAATAACTTCACCCGCAATTAATGATTTTTGAACATCAATAATTCTTTGATTTGAGCTACCTCTAAATTGCAAAGTTAAATCTTTTTTTGGTAATTCGAATCGACCGTCGACTAAAATATCAATCTTTGAAAGTAATTCAAGTTTATCATCAGATTCAAGCATTAATTCATCCCATGTATAACCAGTCCAAGACCAGATATCTTTCGTCCATCCATAAGTATCATGAATACGATTCACTAAGCTTAAACAAACCTGCGTGTTAACAAAAGGCTCTCCGCCTAATAAAGTTAATCCTTGGCAATAGTCTTCGCTTAAATCAGTTATTATTTGATCTTCAAGCTCTTTTGTATATGGTGTCCCATATCTAAAATTTTGCGCTGCCTTATTATAACAACCCGGACAAGCAAATAAACAGCCACTAACGTATAAACTACAACGAACCCCTTCACCATCAACAAAATTAAATGGTTTATAAGATGCAATATACTGTTGGCTTAACTCACTGGCAATCCATTCTTTAGGTTTCGGATTTCGTGGTGCTTTAACTCTCTTTTGTCGTTCCATCATCAACCATTCCTAAAGTCATATTTTTAACACGAGAAGCAATTTCTTTATGACGTCCATGAACCATCGGACGTTGCTGTGGATTACCTAAGTATCCACATGTCCTTTTAACAACATCACATGTTTTTGGATCATGATTTTGACATTTAGGGCATTCAAATCCTCGTTCAGTTGGGTTAAATTCACCATCAAAACCACATTTATAACAATGATCAATAGGGGTATTAGTTCCTAAATAGCCGATTTTATCATAAGCCCAATCCCAGACTGCTTCTAAAGCCTTAGGATTTTGACGTAAATTTGGGTATTCACAGTAATGAATAAATCCACCTGATGCATATTTAGGATATTCCATTTCAAACGACAATTTTTCAAACGGAGTTGGATTTTTCCTAACGTCATAATGAAAACTATTTGTATAATATTCCTTTTCTGTAACATCTTTAATTTCACCAAATTTTTCAGTGTCTAATACACAGAAACGATCTGTTAAGGATTCACTAGGAGTTGAATAAACACTAAAATGATAATCGTATTCATCTGACCAATCTGTACAATACTCCTTGAGGCGTTTAACGATGTCAATCGTAAAATTATGCGCCTTTTCATTTTTTTCCCAATTAGGTCCAAAAAAAACAGTTCCAACTTCATATAGTCCAATATAACCTAATGAGACCGTAGCGCGACGATTCTTGAATAAATCATCAACATCTCCGTCTGCTTTTAACCTTTCGCCAAAAGCACCATGTTGATATAGAATGGGTGCATTCTCTGGGATAGCTTCCTTGACACGGTTAACTTTAAAGACTAATGCCTCTTTACAAACCTGCATCCTCTCTTTAAAGATATCCCAAAATAAATCAATATTACCTTCGGATTCCAAAGCAATTCGTGGTAAATTAACTGTAACAACGCCTAAATTCATACGCCCAGAATTGACTTCATTACCATTTTTATCTTTCCATCCTTGCAGAAAGCTACGACAGCCCATAGGTACCTTGAAACTGCCCGTAAGCTCTTTTATCTTGTCATACATTAATATGTCAGGGTACATTCTCTTCGTAGCACAATCAACAGCTAAGGCCTTAATATCGTAGTTAGGGTCCCCATGTTTAAAGTTTAAATCCTTTTTTATTGTAAATACTAATTTAGGAAATATTGCCGTACGATGCTCACGACCTAATCCTTTTATTCTAATTTTTAAAATTGAGATTTGAATTTCTCGTTCAATCCAACTTTCACCCAACCCAAAACCTAACGTAGTAAACGGCGTCTGTCCTTGCGAAGAGAATAAAGTATTGATTTCATACTCTAATCCTTGCATGGCATCATAAATATCTTTGCTTGTTTTAAGTTTAGCAAATTCTATCTGTTTTATTGGATTCCCAATCCATACTTTTGCATCTATTAAATGCTTCTTATAATTTAATTCAGCAAATGGCGCTAGTAACTCATCCACCCTATCTGCAGAACAACCACCATACTGACTTGAGGCTACATTAGCAATAATTTGTGCCATTTGCGCAGTTGCGGTCTGAATTGAATGAGGACTTTCAACTTCAGCATTTCCTATTTTAAATCCATTTGTTAACATCTCTTTAAAATCAATCAGACAGCAGTTAGTCATAGGACTCCAGGGTGTGTAATCTAAATCATGATAATGAATTGAACCACGTAAATGTGCTTTAGCTAGTGATTCAGGCATTAATTTTAATCCCAAAGTTTTACCCACTGTCCCAGCCGTCAAATCACGTTGTGTATTGAATACATTGCTATCCTTATTAGCATTTTCATGAACAATTGTATCATCTTTATTTAATAATTTATCCAAACGACCAGCTGGATCAGTTTGCTCTTTCCACAATTTTTCATCATTTATTCTATATTCCTGAAAGCTATCCAATGCATCACGGTAGCCTAATTCACGATATGTAGCTATAACTAAGCCATACATCGTTTGGGCATTAATTTTTTGATAATTACTTAATTTATGTAATAGTAATTCCTGATAGCTTTCTTGATTTTTTTTACTATTTAATCGACGCAAAGTACTACTTAAAACTTTACGTAATGCAAAATCAACTTTTCGACCATCACGCTTTTCAAATATGTCAGGCACTTGCATATCTAACTTTACCTCTACTTTTTTCATAAGTGACCTTCCTTTTCTTACAGCAATAAATATATGTTACTTGATTATCCTCTTAAAAACAACAATATATAGTGTACAACAATATATACTATCTATATATTGTTGTACACTATGATTTACTATCAAGATGTTTGAAATGTAATTAAAAAGTTAGACGTATATATATCAGTTAAAAAATTATTATATGATTTCAATACCAGAATATTTTATACACTTAAAAATTTATACCAAAAAAACTCTAATTATTAAGTGATTAGAATTTTCATACTATTATCCACCAACAACAGTTGACGAAGAGCCAAAAAAGTTCAACAAAAGCTCAACTTTCTATAATTTCGTATTATTCTTCATAATTTAGCGTACAAAAAAAGCCCAATCAATGGGCTTTCATGTTTTCTAATACTCTCTATAATACTTAATAATACCGGTGATCGGGGTCGAACCGATACTCCATTGCTGGAACTGGATTTTGAGTCCAGCGCGTCTGCCAATTCCGCCACACCGGCATAACTCGTGTAAGGCGGTAACCGGATTTGAACCGGTGATGAAGGTTTTGCAGACCTCTGCCTTACCACTTGGCTATACCGCCATATTAATTATTACTTGATATAACCTTATAAAAGGCGACATGTGGGAATCGAACCCACGCGTGCCGGAGCCACAATCCGGTGCGTTAACCACTTCGCCAATATCGCCAAAACAAAAAATGGCAGGGGTAGTAGGAATTGAACCCACACTGACGGTTTTGGAGACCGTAGTTCTACCTTTAAACTATACCCCTATAAAAAATGGAAGAGAGTGGATTCGAACCACCGAACCCGAAGGAGCGGATTTACAGTCCGCCGCGTTTAGCCTCTTCGCTACTC
>NZ_JBXAXW010000008.1:0-32659 GCF_056781975.1 Dellaglioa sp. CoH-57-MRSF-19 | reverse complement strand
AAGTCACGTGATAAAGTATCCGCTAAAGAAGTGCTAACGCGGCAGGATTTGCAAACCTTTCATGAGGATTTAGATCAAGATTTAAAAAAAGTGCTGCCATTTTATGAACAAGGGATTTTAAATCACAAAACCTTACCGTTTGAGAATGTCGCTGAAATCAAAAAATACAATGATCAGTTCAACGCTTTAAAAACGGAACTAGCTGACGTTGAAGAAAATATTAGGGCTAAACAGGCCGTACTTAAAATCACGGATCAAGCCTTAACGGAAGTTGACTTAGCCGAAAAACAAATTGATGATTTTAAACAAGCCTTATCTAAAAACCTTTTTGGTAAGACGGTGCTTAAACCAGATGACTTAGATCGCTTTAAAAGCGTGTTAGCCACGATGAAGAAAGCCACCCTACAAAGCAAGCATGAAACGCAAGAACTCAAACAAACGTTAAGACAAGTCAAAGCGCAATTAGCAGACGTCCAAGCAGACTATCAAAACCTAAAAGAAACGCATCAAGCGCTTCAGAAGCGGCACAGAGAACAGCAACAGCTGGATTATGCTATGCGCGATATGCTTAAAAATGATTATGGTGTCGACAAACTATCGCATACTGATGTGGAGGCTCGGTATGTTCTTTATAAGCTGGATCATGAAGAAATCACTAAAAATAAGAAAGCGGCTCAGTCATGGTTAAAAACCTTGACGACAGCTAGAGAAGATCCAGACACCAAAATAGCGCCAACTAGATTAGATCGCGGTATCGAACAAGTTAAAGCATTAATTAATCGAATCATTGAATTAACGCGTGATATTTTTAAAGGACCAAGTCTTTAACGTTTAAACGGTTTATTTGCCGTTCTAAGCGTTTTTAACCACGCAACGTATAAATAATCATTAACCACTTTAAAATGGCACTATTGGCTTAATAAGTGGCAATCTATGTTAGATAACTAGGTAGCCGGCATTTGAAATGATTCAACACAAAAAGAACACCACGTACAAAATTTATGTACAACGGTGTTCTTTTTGTTTTTTATTTTATTGAATCAATAAAAAGGCGGAGCCTATTATAAGTTTATCTTTTATATTTTAATCTTTTGTTCTTTTGCGCGGTTAGAAAGTGTGTTTTATCAAGGATTTTCAGAGTTATACCCCTACAAAAAACTGTGTATACCCCTACAAAAAACTGTGTATACCCCTACAAAAAACTGTGTATACCCCTACTTTTATTTTGATTTTGTAGTAATAAAAATGCATAATAAAAGCATGAAGAAATTATCTTTGGACAGACTTTCTTCATGCTTAATCCAAACACGCAAAGGAGCGTATCTATATGTCTATTATACCAGAATCCAAAACAAGGCAGGTACAGACCTTGAATGACTTATCAAAACGAAAAGTAGTTGAACATAATAGCCTCATTACATCGATTGCCAAAATGGATAAAACCCCACTGAAAATGTTTGAATTAGCTGTTTCTTTAATTGATACAGACAATCCCCCTCAAGATCAGACCGTGTATCTATCAAAGAAAGAATTATTTGCCTTTTTTAAGGTAGATGATAATGACAAGCATAGTCGCTTTAAAGAAGTGATTGAAAAGATGCAAAAACAAGCATTTTTTCAGATTAAAAAAGAACAAGATAAAGGTTTTAAGTTTGTTAGTATTGTGCCAATCCCGTATGTAGAATGGACGGACTATCATGATGAGGTATTAATCCGATTTAGTCCTGAAATCATGCCTTACTTAATTAATCTCAAAACTAATTTTACGCAACATGCTTTGTCAGATATTTCAGAATTAAATAGTAAGTATGCTGTTATTTTATATCGTTGGCTATCAATGAACTACAATCAGTATGAGCATTACAGTGTTAAGGGTGGACGGCGAGAAGAACAAGTTGAAAATTATCGCAATCCAACTATTGGTATGCGAGATTTACGAGAAATGACGGATACTGTAAAAGACTATCAAAGAATTGATAATTTTGAAAAAAGAGTGTTAAAAGCAGGACTTGATGAAATTAACTCATACACTTCTTTTAATGTCACGTATGAAAAAGTAAAAAAAGGACGTAGTATTGATAGCATTGTCTTTCATATTACAAAAAAACAAGTCGCAGATGATAGTAGTTATAAATTAGGTGATCGAGATTATATTGATGGAAAGATAAGGCAAGAAGAAAGTGAAAATGAATTAGTTTTGCAGGCAATGGACAGTCCATATACAAAGCTACTTATGGAACACTTTTTATTATCATATTTGGATCTCATGGATAAAAAAATCTTAGCAGGCTTACAAAAAAATGTTTATCCCCTATATGACGAATTAAAAAATTTACGAGGAGTAAACGGTGTCAAAGAGCACTTAGCATATATCCGAGATAAACAAGATGACTATTCTAAAAAGAATATTGCTAAGTATCTTAAAAAATCGATTGAACAGTATCTACCAATCGTTAAAAGGCAGGATATAGATCATGAGTGAAAATTTAAAAACAATTCGAGAACTTGCTGAGGAGCTGGGAGTCTCAAAAAAGAAAATACACTACCAGGTGTCTAAATTAGATACTGATTCGATACAAAGATTGGATGGCACTATATACCTTGGTAAATCTGCAATATCAAAGATAAAATCAAACATGGGTTACTCTAAAGTGTCTGAATTAGATAGTTTAGGTATCCAAAACGGACGCGAATTAGATAGTGGATTAGATACTGAAAAAAACAAGTTGCTTAATGAAAAGTCTGAACAAATCAATTATCTGAAAGAACAACTGATTAAAAAAGACGGTCAGTTATCTATCAAAGATGAACAGATAAAAAGTCTAGTCGAAATTCAGAATCAGACACAAAATCTACTAGATCAGCAACAACGGCTAGCCTTACAGGACAAACAACTGCTCGAAGAATACAAGGCAGAAATTAAGGACTTGAAAGCCTTAACGATGGCACCGTATGATGATGGTGAAAAAGAAGTGACGCCAGACAAACAACCGGAACCTGAAAATAGCACCCCGGAGTCACAACCTAAACCTAAAAAGTGGTGGCGTTTTTTTCGAAGAAATTAATATAATACGATAGTAAAAAGACAACTAAAGCAGACGGTTTAATCATGGGTATGCAGAGTTCCCTACATACTGTGGTCTATAAGCACAAAATAACATGATTATACTAAAAGTAACATACTTGGAAGTGAGGATATAAAAATGCCAGTTGCATTAAAGCCTGAAAATGTCATCAATAAAATGTTTTATCGGCTACCGCTCGGAGATAATCGTAAAGCGGAAATAGCTAATTTGCTGAAAGATTTGATTACTGAAATTAATGATGAAAATACAGAAGAAACCAACAAAGGATATATTCGAGATTTTTTAAGAGGTCTCGGTTTTCAACAAGAAGGATTTAAGGTAAACGCTGAAGGACGGATAGATCTAGTAATCTCGAAAGAAAGTGTTAATTATGTATTGTTAGAAACGAAAAAATTAAGATCACCAGACATGATTTCTGAGTCGCATATAAATCGAAAAGCTTTGCATGAGCTAATTCTCTATTTTATGAGAGAAAGATTTGGTGCAAGCAATACTCGGATGACCTATTTAATTGTCACGGATGGAGTTGATTGGTTTATTTTTGACGCTGCTTTATTCAATAAGATTTTTGCGAAGAACAAGCATTTTGTGAATAATTATTTCGAATCTCAAGTTGAACAAGCAACGTTAGACGTAACTACATCTGATTTTTACACCAATATTGCAGCACCGTTTGTGGAGAAACACAAAGACGAATTGGAATATGTTCATTTAAATGTAAATAATCTATTTCAACAGAATGGCGAAATAAACGAAACCAGAGCTCGACGATTCATAAGAATGCTTGCTCCTGAAACGTTAATGAAGAGGTCATTTGTGTCTGACTCAAACGTATTGGATCAGAAGTTCTATGACGAATTGCTATATATAATAGGGTTAAGAGATCGAAAGGATGATAAGGGAATTGAACGATTGCCCGAATCGGATCGTCAATCAGGTTCTTTGACGGAATTGGTTTACAAGGCATTTGATTCTTCTGATTATCGTTTTGATGATGAAGAACAAAAGTTTGATTATACAGTCAACATTGTATCGACGTGGGTGAATCGAATCTTATTCTTGAAGTTACTAGAAGGTCAATTGATGAAATTCAACAACGATGATATCAAGTATAAGTTCATGTCGAATGAAAACCTCAGCAACTTCAATCGATTAAATGAATTGTTTTTTGGTGTACTAGCAAAGCCTGTTGATCAGCGCGGAAGTTTAGCGAAGAAATATGAGTATGTTCCATATTTAAATTCGTCGCTTTTTGAGAAATCAGTTACAGAATCTACGTTGTTAATCAAGCCTTCGGATTTATCGGATGATGAAGAATTATCTCTGCGAAGCCGGTCAGTTTTGCTCGACCGTGTGACAAAGGGTACGAAAAAGTTGCCAACGTTAAGATATCTTCTAACGTTTCTTGATTCGTATGCGTTTAACACAGATGGTAAATCTGTGAATAATGAAAGATTAATCAATGCGTCCGTGTTGGGTTTGATTTTCGAAAAAATTAATGGATACAAGGATGGTTCCTTCTATACCCCCGGATTCGTAACATCGTTTATGGTTCGGAAGGCAATAGACAGGTCAATTATTGATAAGTTTAGGGCTGACGGATTTAAAGTAAATTCAATCGCTGATATTGCTGAAGTCACTCCGGAAAACAAAGAAAAGGTCCTTAGTGTACTTCGGAATTTTAAGGTGGTGGACCCAGCAGTTGGCTCAGGTCACTTCTTGGTGTCCGCCTTGAATTACTTAGTAAAGTTACGGGCTAGGTTACGCCTTCTTCCGGCAGAAATTCGGATGGATGTCAATATCGAAATTGAAAATGATGAGTTAGTCGTAGTTATGCGTGATGACGAAACATACTTTACCTATAGTCGTGGATCTGAAATGCGTCAGGCAATCCAAGAAACGTTATTTAAGACGAAGCTGGATATCATTGAACACAATTTGTTTGGGGTTGATATTAATCAAAACTCCGTCAATATTACTAGGCTTCGACTTTGGATTGAGTTGCTAAAGAATTCATATTATGAGGAAGATGGAAATCTTCGGACTATGCCAAATCTTGAAATGAATATCAAGGCTGGAAATTCAGTTGTGTTCAAGTATGCTTTGAATCGTAATCTTGGTGATGTCACAGCTCATACCGATTTGACAGTGACTGAGTTTAAAGAATTGGTTCAAGATTATCGCAATACAGATGATAAGGTGGTCAAGTCAAAAATTGAAAAGGCGATCGAAGATTTTAAGAACCAAATTATCAATAGCATTTTGGATAAAGGTGATCGGACTAAACTACGTAACCTGCACCAACAACGAAATGAGTTGCAGGGTGGAATGCTATTGTTTGAGACCAAGTATGAACGTGAAAAGCGAAAAAAGCAGATTAAAAAGCTTGATAAACAAATTGTTGTCAAAGAAGCTCGACTGAAAGAAGTAAATAAGGCCCCACTCTTTGCCAATTCATTTGAGTGGCGATTCGAATTTCCTGAGGCCCTTAATGGCAATGGGGCATATACTGGATTTGATTTAGTTGTTGCTAATCCACCTTATATTGGAATGAAAGGCCATAAAGATATTTTTGAAAGTGTTGCTCAAACTGATTTTGGGGCACAATGGTCGAAAGGCAAGATTGACTTCTTTTATTATTTTATTCACTTAGCAATCGATCTACTGAATAAAAATGGCTCTTTGGCATTTATCACTACTAATTATTGGCTTACTGCGACTGATGGAGCAGCTCTTCGTAATGATTTAATTAGTCGTATGCACTTGACTGATTTATTGAACTTTAAGGAATTAAAGATTTTTAGTTCGGCGCTCGGTCAGCACAACGTTATCACTTTTGGAACTAAAGCATCCTATCCTGGTGAAGTTAGCACATTAGTTACGAATGAGACGGGGTCTGCTCACAGTGATGTGTTTGAGCTCATAGTTGAGGGTAAGAACTCAAACACCGACTACGGACTTGTTCCACAAAGCGAATTGCAAGATCAGAGTACGGGATACTTTGTTTTAGATTCAGCATCTCGTGATGAATCGTTGACTGATTTAATTGTGAAACTTAAAAGCCAAAAAACGTTACTGTCGTATACTGAAAATCCTAAATTGGGACTGACAACGGGCTCAAATAAGATTTTCATTTGGGGAAAGGGGTCTGTGGAAGCAATGTCAATGACCGACTATGAACGCAATTTGTTCAAACCGCTTATAAATGGTAGTTCATTAACTACGGTTACAGAAAAAACTTTTCCAGATTCATATGTGATGTATATTGATCATACTGTTGACAAAAAAAAGATTCCAAACTTATTAAAATGGATTAAGAGTCAACCTGATTATGATAGACTTACGAAAAGGCGGGAAGTTACTAGCGGTCGCATACGATCGTTTGAACTATGGTGGCCGCGTGAACAATGGATGTTTGAAAGTAAATCAACCATTTATGTCCAAAAAAGAGCAAAAAATCCACGTTTCACGTTGAATACGCAAGGTTATTATCTAAAGGATGACTCGTATGCAATTACACTAAGTCAGGCATATCAAAGGCATGATAAATATACAAAAGTAATTTTGGCCGTACTGAACTCCACAATAGCTCATTTTTGGCTAGTGAAACTGGGACGCAAAAAGGGAAAGTCATTGGAATTATATCCACAAGTTCTTGCTACAATTCCAATGCCAAACGTGGAACTTATTAAGGAGACAGATATCATTAAACTAGATGACGCGATTAATTCTGGGAATCTCCTTGATGTAGCCGATCGATTTGCGGTGAATTGGTTCAATTTAGATATGGGAGATATTAATATAATGAATAAATACATCGTAGATAATCAATAAGTATGGTTGAGAAAAAACTTGCCATAGTTTATACAGGTTTAGTTAGAGTTTAATCAAGGGAACTCTGTATTATCAATGATGACTATGGTCAGTATATTTAAATAACCACTAACAAAGGGTCTATAATTATATAATGACCCCTAGGAAAGACTATTAAAACAGCCCCCATTATCTGACTAGTAGATAATGGGGGCTGTTTTTTTGTTAAGTGATATAATAAACCATAAAAGAAGTTTAGAAATACGGTCCTGGTCATCAATAAATAAACAATTTAATTATTTAATTTCAGAAAGGTATATATGAATCATGGCGCAACAAATTGTCCTACCGATCAAAGACTCCAACGTTTTAAAGATGGTACAAGATACACTTCTCGATAGTTTCCGTGCTGGTCGCCGAAATTACACCGTTTTTCAAGTTGGTAAGGCCACGCTACTACGTGTGAGTGATGTCATGACATTAAAAAAATCAGATGTCTATAATCCAGACGGCTCTGTCAAAAATACAGCCTTTATTCATGATAAAAAGACCGGTAAAGCAAACACGTTATATTTAAAGCCTGTTCAGCAAGACTTGTTGCAATATCATGATTGGTTGGTCCAAGAAAATATCAATTCTGAGTGGTTATTTCCCTCGACAGCCCATCATGATCACCATATCACCGAGAAACAGTTTTATAAAGTGATGGTGCGTGTTGGTGATCTACTAGGTATCAACTATTTAGGCACGCACACTATGCGTAAAACAGGTGCTTATCGTGTCTATACACAGTCAAATTACAATATTGGTTTAGTCATGCACTTATTGAATCACTCAAGTGAAGCCATGACACTGACTTACCTTGGGTTAGACCAAGCTAGTCGCGAAACGATGTTAGATCAAATTGATTTTGGTTAACCTATAAAAAAATTTTGCTCGTATACTGAAAATCCGGATTGCTTTATTTCTAGGACATAATCCGAGATAATCAAGTATAGGTTTTTTTTATTATGAAAGCTAAGAGATACTCAACTGAATTTAAATCATCAATCGTTGCCTTGTACAACGAGGGTCGTTCTGTTAATTCGCTGGCCAATGAATATCATTTGGCTGTACAAACGGTTACGGGCTGGGTCAAAAATCTCAAATCAATCCCAACTGCTCTTATACTAAAAATAGTCCATTTTTTTAGTACAAGAGCAGAAGTCCAAGCAGCCATTGGTTGGTATATCAATTTTTATAATCGAAATCGTATCTCAAATGTTGCCTAAGTAACTGAATAAAAATAGTCCAATTTATTGACTTCTGAGCACTATACTCTATTTTTACGGTGGCATTTCTAATTTGTTAAATTTTCATATTAAATTTTAATGTTCCTATCTATTTAACTCTAACTAACAGTTCAAGTGCCTTTTGATATTGCTCAGATCCTGTTTCTGCTTCTGAACAATTTCTAATATTTTCAGCAATAACTAACTTTATTGCCTTATCAAGACTTGCTCTGACAGCAGATAACTGTATGACGACCTCTTCACAAGGACGCTCTTCATCAATCATATTGACAATTCCATTTATTTGGCCTGCTGATCTCTTTAACCTATTTTGTATATTTTCATACTGATATGCTATTGTATTCATACCTGAACCTCATAAGTCAATTATTTTACAATGTTTTGTGGATACATCAACTGATACAGTGAAAACGCACCATCAAGATTTTTGACATTTCTGAATCCATTATTAATAAATATTCGTTCAGCTGTATAACTTCGTTGACCTGTAGCACACGATACAATGATACCAGTATCTTTTGGTATTTGATTAATACGGTCTCGTATTTTTTCTAACGGAATATTTATGAAACCATTAATTAATCCCATAGCTCTAATTTCCTGAGAAGATCGTACATCAATTAATAAGTAACCATCACGCCTGTAATTCTCTAATTCATTATATTGAATATTATGAGATCGACTATTAATAATATTTTCAGCCACATAACCGGAAATATGAACGGGATCTTTAGCTGCTCCGAAAGGAGGAGCATACGTTAATTCCAGTTCAGGTAAATCATCTACTTTCAGCCTAAATTTGATTGCCGTTGCAAGAAGATCAATACGCTTATCTACCCCTTCATTTCCAACAGCTTGGGCACCTATAATATCACCAGTATTTGTAAAAATAAGTTTTATCATAACTTGTGTTGCGCCAGGATAATAGCTTGCGTGATGATAAGAAAAAGTATGAGTCACATGATAATTTAAACCAAGTTGCTTTGCTTGTTTTTCATTAATACCTGTACTTGCAGCTGATTTAGAAAAAACCTTAACGATTGATGTGCCAATCTCAGGTTTATTTTTAATAGATAAACCGTGAATAGCATCAGCAACTTGTCGCCCATGTCTGTTTGCTGGTCCCGCTAATGGAATTAGTGTTTCCTGTTCAGTAATTTGATGAATAACACTGATAACGTCACCAATTGCATAAATGTTAGAGTCACTTGTTTTAAAATCATGATCCACAACAATGCCTTTATTGGGCCCAACTTTTAGGCCTGCAGCTATGGCTATATCAGAATTTGGTCGAATTCCTGCAGCAATAATAACAGCATCAGCTTGTATTGACATACCATTATCTAAATAAAGAATGTCTCTGCTCACCTTATTTATAGTAGTTCCCGTATTGATACGAACGTCATTTTTTATGAGCTCATTCGTAATCGACTGTGCCATCTCAATATCAAGATTTGGCAATATTTGGTTAGAACGTTCAATAAGATTGACTGAAAAACCTCTCTTAATCAAATTTTCAGTAACTTCTATACCAATAAATCCAGCACCAAGTACCGCAACCGTTTTAATACTCTCATCTAAATGGCTCATAATGTTATCTAAATCAGGGATATTACGTAATTGAAAAATGTTTGATTGAGTATGAAGCCCCTTAATCTTAGGTATTACAGGACTAGATCCTAAAGATAATATTAATTTATCATAATATAGCTTCTCTTGTTGGTCATCATGATTGACAGATATCATCTTATTATCTCTATCAATATGGGTCACTTCACTGTTAACACGTACATCTATATTAAACCTACTTCTTAAATCATCAGCGGTTTGCACAATTAATTGGGAGCGATGTTTAATCGTTTTGCTAATGTGGTAAGGTAACCCACAATTTGCAAAAGAAACGAAAGGGCCTTTTTCGAAGACTATAATTTCATCTTTTTCAGATAGCCTTCGCAGTCTAGTAGCAGCTGACATACCGGCTGCTACCCCCCCCACTATAATAATCCTCATGTTATACCTCTTAGATATACTTTTTTAAAGTATTTTCGATTTCATCTTTAGGATGAAATCCAACAATTTTATCAATGACTTGACCATTTTTCTTAATAATTAACGTGGGGATACCTTGAATGCCTAGTTGGCTGGCAACCTGTTTATTTTCATCGATATTTACTGAGGTAAACTTTATTTTACCGCCTAATTGATTTTCTTCTGATAAGTGTTGTAGTATAGGGTCCATCATCTTGCATGGCGGGCACCAATCAGCACGAAAATCGGTCAAAGTAACCCCTTCTTGTGTTTCATTTTCAAATGTACTATCAGTAATTTCTTTGATTGTTGCACTCATTTCTGCTTTCCTCCAAATATTCTAGGTTTCTATGATTAAGAAAGAAGGTAATATATACCCCCTAGGGTATATATTACCTTCTTTCTTAGTTTTTAGCAATCTCATCAACATGCTCAGAAGTCAATAAATTGGACTATTTTTTTAGTATAAGAGCAATTACTCGCGCCGGTAGATTTGTCCAACACCACGTCAATTCCGGTTACAACCATTCAGGCAACGACCCAGGCTAAACTTGCCGAGCTCCCACGAACAACCCAGCGGCTCGTCAACCCAGATCTTTACTCGGTCTACATGACGACCACACTCAGCCAGTTACAAACTAGTTTGTTGAATAAAATGACGATACTAGCAGATTAACAAACGAACACGCGTAGCAACGACCAAAGCCACTTCTGTACTTAGCGTTCAAATGACCGCTAAGTACAGAAGTGGCTTTAGTTTATATCAAGTAACAGTTAGCTCACTGACCAGTAATTTGATCATGTTCACCCGGGGTCAATATTTTGGTCATCACCGTAATCAAATACGCTTGTTCGCGCTCAATTTCAGTTCCCGGCAATTCCAGCATTAACTGCGCTAGGTAACCGAATAGCTGCGATAACAAACTTTGCAGTATCAAATCATTCGGCCAATCCACAATCAAATGATCTGCTTTTAGTTGATTTATGACACTTCCCATCTGCTTGACCATCTTAGGCGCAATCTGGCTAAGAATCTGTTCGCGTCGTTCGGTGTCAAAAGCTGCCATTTCAAAAATGACCTTTAACTCTTTCACGTTAGCTTTAGCAAATGCAACTCGGTCCGTAAAAATTGCTGTGACGAATGCCTGTAGACTGGGATAACGCTGCCGTAATTCATCCTCTGAAAAATCACTCACTAAGATTGGCACAATGTGCGCGGTAATTGGTGCTAAGATGGCATCCCGTAAGGCAGCCTTAGTCTTATACCGCCGATAGACCGTCCCCTCCGCAACGCCGGCCCGTTGTGCAATATCACTAGTACTGGTCTGGTCAAAACCCTTTTCAGCAAACAAATCGAGACTTGCCTGGAGGATGGCCCGTTGCTTAGGTGTAATCGTTTCATTCTGACTTAGATCCTGTTGAAAATAATCCCGTATCCGTGGTCGTTCCATATCCTCACACCTTCCGATAACGTTTCATTCCAACAATATTCAACATTGTTAGTACGACCATAAACCCTACTAATATTAACAAATTGACACCAATATCGCCAAGCCCAGCACCCTTTGTCACAACAGCCGTCATCGCATTAGCACCATAGTATAACGGCATGATGTGGGCAATTGCTTGCAACCAACTGGCCATGCCATCGACTGGAACCAACCCAGCAAAAAAGATTTGTGGTACAACAATCAGTGGAATAAACTGAATCATTTGAAATTCTGAGTTAGCAAAGGTGGAAATAAAGATACCCAAGGTCAAAGCTACTAACGCTAATAATAAGTTAGTCAGAAAGACCAGCCAAATACTACCAACTAAGTGAATCTTGAAGACCGTAATTGTGAAAACAACGGTCAGGACAGTCTGAATGATGGCAAAGCCCCCATAACCAATTAGATAGCCCATAATAATTTCACTCCGTCGAATTGGGGTTGCAAGTAGCCGGCTTAGGGTTCCAGTAGTGCGTTCATTCAAAAGTGAAACGCCAGAAATCAAGAACACAAAGAAGAAGACAAAGAAACCGAGAAAGGCTGGAAAAAAGTTTTCAAAGAACGTTGAATCACTACTACTATAAATATAATGAGACTTAGTCGTATAACTGGTTGCTTTAGCTGACTGAGTCGAACTAGACGTCGTGGCTGTGGCCTGCTTGAGTTGCTTTTGTAATTTCTCAGCAGTTGCCTGGTCACCGCGGGCCTGGGCTTGTGCAATGGCAGTCTTCAGCTTGGTCACCGTTGCTTGTGTCTGGGCTGCTGTCAGCTTCTTCAAAGCGGCTTGTTGCGATTCAAGGGCCGCGCGCTGTTTCTTAGTAACGGTCACCAGCGTCTTCATTTTCAACTTGACTAATCCTGATTGTAAACTCGCCTTAATTAAAGACGTGTTGGTTGGATTGCTATTTGAATAAGTAATCGTCAATTGACCATTTTTCTGAGTCAAATAGCCATCTAGATCATGCTGCTTAATCATTTTCCGTGCCTGTGAACTATCATAATGATGAATCGTCACGTTTTTGGTATCGATCACGTTAACCACGGATTGGTCTACATGATGAACACCCAAGCTTGCTACTTGCGTCGTGTTGTTTTGAAATAAGAAATACATCAGCGTCATAATCAGCAATGGTGCCAAAAACATCAGCGCCAAGGTACGCTTATCACGTAACATTTGCTTAAAAACTCGTTTAACTATTGCCATCGTTCGCATCTTGCATCCGCCCCGCTTTCATAAAGACCTGTTCGATCGTATCTACTGCATACTGTTGTTTCAGTGCCGCGGGTGTCCCCTCAGCAAGCGCAATCCCGTGCCGAATCAACATGAGATAATCACACCGTTCTGCTTCGTCCATGACATGCGTTGTCACGAGCATCGACTTACCGGTATCCTTGAGCTTATTTAGTTCGGTCCAAATTTGTTGCCGTAATTCTGGATCAATCCCAACGGTCGGTTCATCTAAAATCAATAATTGGGGATCCTGAATCAGGGCAATTGCCAACGACAAGCGCCGTTTCATCCCACCCGAATAGCCACTGACCCGCTTGTCTAATTGGGACGTTAAATCAACTAATCCTGCTGCATAATCAATCATCTGTGCTAACTTTATTTTTGGAACGCTCATCAATTGCCCAAACAAGGTTAGGTTTTCACGGGCCGTTAGTGTCTCATACAAAGCGTCACTTTGGGCCATATACCCTACTTGTGCCATTACCGCCCTATTGGGCATCACCGTATCCATGACTTTAACAGTGCCACTATCCACAACTTCCATCCCTAAAATACTCTTGATCAAGGTGGTCTTCCCAGCTCCTGATGGCCCAATCAAACCATAAATCATTCCAGCCGGCAGTGTCAAATCAATCTGATTGAGCACTTGCTGATGACCAAAGTGCTTGCTGACCTGCTTGGCGATGACATAATCCGTTGCCATTTTAATAACCCTCTTTCTCAAAGTGAGTATATACTCACTCACTTAATGGCTTTAGTATAATTCAGTACATATCGGTTTGTCAACATTAAAATAAGTTATCACTCACTTATTTTGTTTCCGGCCCATTTGTCACCGCATTGCAAACAAAAATACGCCACCCCGTTGTTGGGATGTCGCATTTTAATTAAATAGCAGCACTGATATAAGCGTTAGCAATGTTTAAGCCTACCGATTTTTTAATATTATTTTATTCATCAATTTCCGGCGCCGATCCAAGCTCTGCCTGAATCATCCAGATTTTCTTCTCAATTGCGGTTTTGAGACCAATGAAAATATCTTGGGTACTGAAGTCTTTTTCAACATCGGATACTTCAATGCCGTGTTGGTAAAGGTCTTCCAAGTAACGATAGCCATCAACTAAGTGTGCGAGGCGTTCTGGGGTTGTTTTGTCCCATTCACCAGGCCAGTCTTGAATCTTAGTGTTTTCGGCCATTTCTTTTAAGGTCGAGTAAGGACTGCCATCAAGCGCAATCAGCCGTTCAGAAATGACATCGAGTTGGCTGTCAATTTCTTCCATGAACTCATCCATCAAGGGGTGCAACTTCAAAAAGTTGGGTCCACGCATGTACCAATGCGTCTGATGGATAATCATTGACATCTGGCTCAAATCGGCAACGAGTTGATTTAATACTGCTTTGGTTTTCGTATATTTCATTAGATTGATCTCCTTTTGATATGGTTATTATAACATAGTGGTAGCTTAATCTGAAACGTTATACACTGGCAAATTAAGTTATTTATAGCCCGTAGAATTAAGTCGTTTTGAAAAGATGGAGACGTTATATGGTAGATTGTAAAATTAAATAAATCTACAATTGAATTTTATTTACCTTATGAAGATGTTCAAAACGCGTTAAAGGAAAGTGCGCAAAATCCCTTTATACGTACAAAGGATGAATGGGTAGTGGGTAACAATGAGTGTAAATTAAATAAGGCACAAAAAAGGATGCTTAAGGATAAAGAAATATATAATCATTTCAATTTAGAAAATATTTCCAGTTCCATCAAAACGGAGCTAAACAAGATAGTGCATGACATCGATGACTAATACTTTAACACCAAACAGAAAGGGGCTATGAATATATAGGGTCTATAACTTACCAAATCGCCCCTCAAAATCATTGTTAAAATAGCCCCCAATATCTATATTATAGATATTGGGGGCTATTTTAATTTATTTTTTTATAAGTGCCCCTAAACTATAGTTATTGATTCAAGATTTCATGGGAGCCAGTTGCAACCAATAACAAAATCAATTCATCATGATCTAGCTGATAAATAACAATCCAGTTGTCATAATTTTTACCATAGTTTCCATATCTGGCAGGGTGAAATTCACGATAGCCACGCCAATTTCCTTTTAATGCATGATCTTTAATCTGTTTCAAAACAAGTACATCTTGTTCAACAATTGCTTCTAAACAAGGCTTCAAGACAGTTATTGGGAAATGTTTTTTGACTAGTTTTTTTAATTCACGTTCAAAAGATTTGGCCTGTTTAATTTGCATCTAACTTATCGATCCAATCTTCAAAGTCAGTCAATGAACCAATGTTTTTGACCTGCCCTGTTTCTGCTTCTTTTTTAGCGGCTAAGGCTTCCGGAGAATCTAAAAAGCTGACTAATCGAACTTCATTATTGGCCGCTTTAACTAACGATAAGCGTATATACTCAGAAACGGTTAGCCCTTGTTTTGCTAGATTAGCTTTAGCCCGTTCACTAATGTCAGGTGTTACACGAGTTGAAATTGTCTTGTTTTTAATAATAGTATTACTCATACTAATCCGCCTCCTTTAAGTTTACCATCGTACTACATTATAATATTCGATTTTTAAGTTTTCTGCAACTAAATTAATTTTAAAGTAAAGGAACTAACAGCTTATGCAACAAGTTGTCTTACCCATCAAAGATCTGGCTTTTTAAAATCGTATCTTGTTTATCATGACGACTTATCTGATAGTGTTTCCAATGATAATACGTACTTTTAGAAAGCCCTAAGGCTTTCAAGATTATCCAGAGGCGGTGTTTACATAATTGTTCGTTGATAAAGTCTATGGCTTTAACTTTGCCTAATGCCTTCCCAGTAACACCGCCGCTGCTTTTAAAATTTCATTTTCTTCTTTTAACTGCTGGTTTTCTTTCTGTAGTCGCTTGAAGGCTTCAACACTCGTTACGCCACCGTCAGGTAGTTCAACTAATTTGGCCCGCTTGATCCAATGACTGATGGTGGTTGGATGAACCCCATATTCATTGGCTAAGGATTTCTTTGAACGATTTTCATTGTGATAAAGCTTAACGATGTTGTTTTTAAATTCATCTGAATAATATTTCATAAAAAAAACTCCTATTCTGATTTTTATCATTATGACACAAAATCTAATGAATTTGGTACCAAATTTCAGTATAGGAGCAGACTCGTCTTTTTTGATGCAAAGTTGAAAACAAATCGTTGTTCAAAATCATGAACTTGAAGTAGACTTAAGTTATTATTGAGTTAGGAGATTCATATCATGACAACAAACAATGATCATTACAATGAAGCTGAATTACTTGCCAGCTATTTTTTCGAAACTGCAAATAACTCAGAACTATTACAGCAAAAGTTAACTGATGTTCAACAAATCGAACAAGCACTGCAAACTTTAATGGCTCTCTGTGGTCAAGACGACAATAATCCCGATTTAGATAAAACGCCCTTTCGTGTGGTAAAAGCCTTTCTTGAATACACCAGTGGTTACCGCGAAGATCCTACTGCCCATCTAGAAAAAGTCTTTGATATTCAACAAAATGATCCTATTATTGTAAAAGATATCGAATTTTATTCGATGTGCGAACATCATTTTGCACCCTTCTTTGGCGTAGCTCACGTTGCATATCTTCCTGATCAAAAAGTCACCGGACTTTCCAAAATTGCACGGGTCGTTGAAGGTTACGCGCGGCGTTTCCAAGTTCAAGAGCGCTTAACGAATCAAATTGCCGATGCAATTGATACCGTCTTGCAGCCTAAAGGGGTTATGGTAGCTATTGAAGCGAAGCATTTATGTGTTTCAAGTCGCGGCGCTAAAAAAGAACGAGCGCAAACTTTCACGCTGGCTAGTCGTGGTGCTTACATTAAAGATAGCCAATTGCGGTCAGAATTTATGACTGCTATTAAGTGAGGTCACTAATGAGTAAAAGAGTCGCTTTTATTACAGGGAGTACTACGGGACTGGGCGTGCAAATGGCCCATAAACTTGCTCAAGCAGGCTATCAATTAGCCTTAAATTACCGACACAGTCAAACAGCTGCGTTACAATTACAACAAGATTTGGCACGATGCTATCAAGTCAATGCTCGCCTTTACCAAGGCGATGTAAGCCAACAAGCTGACGTGGTACGAATGATTGAACAAATTAAACTTGATTTTGGTAACTTAGATATTTTAATTCTTAACGCTGGTCCCTTTATTCACGATAAATTAAAACTCGTCGACCATACCCCAGCCCAGTGGCATGACATGATGAGTGCTAACCTTGATAGTTTTTTCTATTTAGTTAAGGCAACGGTACCTATGATGGAAAAACAAAATTGGGGCCGCATTATTGCGCTAGGCTTTGACCAAATTGACCAAGTCTCGGGTTGGCAATATCGTGGTGCTTATGCCGCCGCTAAAACTGGTGTGGCCGCGGCGATTAGAACTTTAGCGCTTGAAGAAAAAGACCATCAAATTACTGCAAATATGGTCTGCCCCGGTGATATTAAAGCTGATCTTAAAGAAGCTGACATTGAACAAGCCGAGAAACTTGCACCTAATCAGACTAAACGAAAAGCTGCTGGTGAAGATGTTGCTCGCGTTATTGCCTTTTTATGTGCAGAAGATTCAGACTATTTAACCGGCAACATCATTAACTTAGCTGGCGGCGAAAATATTATTCATCGTCATGACTAAAATTTAAACTACTAGTAACAACTAAATATGGTATAAAATTAGCCTTCCGAAAATCACTCAATATTTTCGGAAGGCTATTTCTATTCTTGATAAATTTTAAATAGCCACACTTTGACCGACGCCGCCAGCAAATATAACCAGTTATTGAACACCATGGTGTCTTAACATGTCTTTCAGTTCCGGGAAGCCCAATTCGAAATGCGCCACTTCATGTGCATCAGAACCTAAAGTGAATTTAGTGCCACCAAGTGACTGCCATAACTCAATCGCATATTCATATAGCCTAAATTATGACGCAAAACAATACTTTTAGCATTCACTTCCAGTGTCAAATCATGTGCAATCGCATTGCGAAACACTTGCACCAGCATTGGTTCTGCTAACCGTTGGAGACTGTAAAATAGTTTGTGTAAGGATGAATGATTCCTTAAATTAATTTTCAAAAACATTAGAAAAAGGAGTTCCTTTCTCGTATGATTGGTTTGAACAAAAAACACATACAGAAAGAGGAACTCCTTCATGAATGATTTTACCAAAAATATGGCTCAAGCTCTATTCAATCAAGACAAAATAAACGATTTATTGCGCAAAGAACTCCAGCAAGCAGTTAATGACTTGTTAGAAGCTGAATTAACTGCCTTTTTAGGTTATGATCCTTATGCAAGAGACGGCTGGAATACTGGTAATTCTAGAAATGGCGCGTATTTCCGTAAAATTGATACCCAGTTTGGATCAATTGAAATCCAGGTGCCACGAGATCGCAATGGTATGTTTCATCAACACACTCTGCCAGACTATAAACAACATACTGATCTCTTAGAAGATATGGTTATAAAGCTTTATTCTAAAGGTGTAACCACTAGAGAAATAGCTAATTTGATCGAAAAAATGTATGGCAGCCATTATAGTCCCGCTCAAGTGTCTAATATCTCTAAGCAAATGATTCCTAAAGTTGAGGCTTATCACAAGCATAAACTGAGCGATAAGTTCTTTTGTGTTTATCTTGATGCAACGTATATACCGTTGCGTCGAGAAACTTTTGAACGAGAAGCAGTATATATTGCCATTGGTATCAAGCCCAACGGTCACAAAGAAGTGATCGATTATTGCATAGCTCCTAGCGAAAATATCGAAGTCTGGACGGAGTTGCTTCAAAATATGAAAAGCAGAGGCCTTAAACAAGTTGAATTATTTTTATCAGATGGTGTTGTGGGTATGAAAACTGCACTAATGCAAACTTATCCTAAAGCTCACTTCCAGCGCTGTTTGGTTCACGTCATGCGTAATATCTGCGCTAAAGTACGTGTAGAAGACCGTGAGGCAATTATGAACGAATTCAAGCAGATTCACCAGCAAGCCAATAAAGCAGCTGCTGTTGATGTATTGCATGCCTTCTATGCCAAATGGGACAAGAGTTATAATCATGTCATAAGAAACCTGAAAGACATCGAGCCGGACCTGCTAGTTTTTTATAACTATCCGAAACAGATCAGAAGTTCAATCTATTCAACTAACATGATTGAATCCTTTAATAATGTTGTTAAGCGCAAAGCCAAACCTAAAGCAGAGTTTCCAACTGAACAGTCGCTTGATACTTTTATTGGAATACAAGCAATGAGCTACAATGATCGATATTTCAAGCGAATCCACAAAGGCTTTGGTCAGGTTCAGAACACCTTAGAATCTTACTTTGATTAAATAAAGAATAAAAAATCAATCTATGAGAAAGATCTATTTACACAAAAGATTTGACAGTTTCTGATTTTTTGACGCTGATTAATGACTTTACTTATATTTTATGCTCTTAACTAAACAAGTCAATTAATGCTAAATAAAAAAGCCTGAATCAAGTGATCCAAGCTTTTTATCAGGTATAACTTATTCCAATTTTTGTTCTAACCATGCTTTTAAAACCACAGCTTGATTGTGTTGCTCGTTTTTGGCACCATAAATTAAAATTACATCTTCACTTTGTAAACAGAGACTAATAAAATCAAGCACCGCTGCACTTAATGGATTGGCGGCAATTTCAGCAAGATAGCGTTGCTTGAATTCAGGATAGCGCTCTTCTTGATGATTAAACCATTTCCTTAACTCAGAACTTGGCGCTAATTCTTTAAGCCACCATTGATAAGGTAAATCAGCTTTAGCGAGCCCCCGAGGCCACAAGCGATCCACTAAAATTTTATAACCAGATGCCCGTTTAACTGCTGCTTGATCATAAGTGCGAATTAATTTAATTTGTGGCATAACAACTTGAACCTCCTTTTAAAAATCACATTTTATAACGTGGATAATGGCTGATTAGTATCGGCAAACCGTTCTGAATCTAATGGTTGACGGTGTGACATTAATTCGGTAACGTCAGCACGCTCGTCATTACCATTAGCAAACAAAATAGCCAATGGTACTTGATTTTCATCAACATAAGCAATTGTAAACTTACCAGAATCAAGATTACCGCGGATAAAAGTTTGATCCCACTTAGTCGTATGACCTAAATATTCAAAGGTTTGATCATACTGATCTGTCCAAAAATATGGTAAGACATCATAAGGCTGACTTTGTGGCTGGATCAGATTAGCGGCAACATTTTTACCGTGACTTTGCGCATTTTCCCAATGTTCCACATGAATCTCTTCACCCTGGAACGGCCAAATAGTAGCATCGCCAACAGCGTAAACATCTTTCAGTGCTGTTTCGCCATATTCATTAACGGCAATATTCTGCCCTAATTCCAAATGATCTGCTTTAATTGACGTGTTAGGAACTGCACCAACACCAACAACAACCATTTGTGCAGGAATTGTTGCACCCGTATCAGTTACCACCCCAGTGACTTGATGCTGTTGGTCATGCGTAAACGATTCAACACCACTACCTAAAACAAATTTGACGCCCTGTTCTTGATGTATCTTAACGAAATATTCTGAAGCCTGTGGACCAACTACACGTCCCAATGGATGTTGACCATGTTCAACAACTGTGACATTAAGGCCTAACTTTCTAAAGGAGCTAGCCAATTCTAAACTAATAAACCCAGCGCCAATTAAGACCACATCTTTAACTTGCTCGCTCCACTGCTTAATCTTGATCGCATCGTGATAACTTCTTAAGTAAAAAATTCCTTCAGCGTCATCATTAGGCAAGTGCAAATGACGTGACTCTGCACCCATAGCTAGAACAAGTTGACCATAAGTAATTTCTTGATGATCTGCTGTGACAACTTTCTTCTTCTCATCATGAACCGCCACAACTTCGGTATTTAATTGTAACTTAATCTCATTTTCAGCAAAGAACGATTCCGGTTTAAAAATAGGTGCATCTAACTTCTTGCCTGTCAGCCAATTTTTAGATAATTTATAACGATTATAAGGCAGTGCGTCTTCGCGATCAATTAAACAAATACTACCTGAAAAACCTTTAGTCCGTAATGCCTTCACCAAATAAAATCCGGCCGTTGAACCACCGACAACTACAATATCAAACTTCATAGAGATCCTCCTAATCTGAATTCGAATTATAACTTAAGTCTAATGCAAAAAGAATAACCACGCAAAATATCGGCTTGTTAGTCTAGCCGATTGACCAAATAAAAACACCATCCAAAAAGGACGAGAGCGTCAAGAAGTTTGTGTAAATAACAAGAAGACTTCTTCGTATCATTTTGTCTAGCTTAAAACATTGATTCTAAAGTATCTTGGCACTGCTTAAAGCCATTATGAGCTCTGCCGAAGTATTTCTCGTTGTACTCTAAGATAATTGTCGCAAGGAAACGGTCAAGTGCTGATTCATTTGGAAATTGTTCTTTGACTTTTGTCTTGCGCTTCAGCTTTTTATTGAATGATTCAATAATGTTCGTTGAGTAAATTGTTCTGCGAATACTCGGAGGAAATTCTAAGAAGGTTAGTAAATTAGACGTACTGGCTAAATTTCTAACCATTCGAGGATACTTTGACTCCCAATGATCGATAAAACGATTTAAAATTAGCTGGGCTTCATCACGTGTTTTTGCTCTGTGGAGTTCTTTGAACTCATTAACGACCTCTGCACGGTCGTTTACGCGAACTTTCTGCATGATATTCCGTGACATATGGATCAGACAGCGTTGAAATTTAGCTTGAGGATAATTGTGGTTAAGCGCTGAATCTAAGCCAACTAAGCCATCTGCGATGACTAACTGGACGTGTTTAATACCACGACTGACTAAACCAGTTAGTAATTCGGACCAAACTTCTGAATTTTCCGTTGGTGCAATACAGTAATCTAAAATTTCTTTATGACCATCTGCTTTAATACCTAAAGCGACATAAACCGACTCTTTTTGAACCGTATCACGACGTAAGGGCACATAAGTTGCATCAAGGAAAAGACAGACGTAGTCTGTCGAACTAAACCGCCGCTGATGATAAGCAGTCACTTGATCCTCAACAATGGCTGTAATGTTGGAAATCGTAGTGGGTGAATAATGAGTTCCATACATCTTTTCGATTAAGTCAGCTATTTCTCGAGTTGTAATTCCTTTTTCGTATAACTGTATAATCGTCGTTTCCAGTGCATCTACTCTTCGAGAATAAGGTGGGATTAAGTTAGCCTTAAACTCGCCCTTGCGATCACGTGGGACACAGATACTCAGCTTTCCATACTCTGAATCAATTTGACGAAAATATTGGCCATTTCGAGAGTTACCAGAGTTGAAACCTTGACGATCATAAGGATCGTAGCCTAGAACAGAAGTTAACTCGGCTTGAAGTAACGTATTTAATGTATCCTGCAGTTGTTTTCTAAAAACTTCTTTTAAATCACCATGAGATAGTAGTACATTTGCCAATTCTTTGTTAAACTGATTCATAGGGGAAGACCTCCGTTGATTTGGTTTAGACGCTTATAATCATACGGGGAAGGTCTTCCTTTTTTCAATACTCATTTACACAAAATATTTTACACTCTCTTGTAGACAGAAAGTATATGAAAAACTTTTTTAATCTCAAATCTATATGGTTATCAAATATTGATACTTTTACAAAAAATAGTGAAGAAGCTGCTGATAACTTAATTGATGATAAATTTGAGGGAAAACTTGAAAAGCTAGCGTTAGACATGCCAGCTTTTATAACTAGTTTTACAGAACTAGATATAAACTCCTTTGACAAAAACGGTTTTGTAAAGGAAGAAATATCATGCTCATTAATAAAATGCGAAGAAAAATTAGGCAAGAATCGTGACTTTATTTTTATTCCTTATCAAAATATGATTCACTTATTGAATGTAATTAAGGAGTGCCAAGCAGGTAAGCGAGAAGGTATCCTAAAAGAAACAACAATATTTGCTCGAAAAGTTTGGTATATCACGGATTACGTAAATAGAATGGACAAACTTGAAAAAGACTATTTTGAAGGTAAAAAGTCTGTGGAGCAAGTTGGCCGAGGCATGCTAGGAACGAAGTCAATGAAGTACTCAATACAAAACGAATTCAGATTGGGCATTGTGTTTCCATACAAAAAATCAAATTATGGTAATGAAGCTGGTACAAACTTAGGCATACAACCTTCTTTTTGCTTTGCGACACAATACTTCAAAAAAGAGGAACTAAGGTCATTGAGTATAGAAAAGCTGAATTAATAGTACTAAACCGAAAATAGCCACTAGGGTATACCTTATTGGCTTTACTTGGCTGTATGAACTGATGCCACCTGCAATAGTTCAGTAGGATTGTCCAAATTAGGCGATATTTATCAAACAGTATGCAAGCTAATTTCGTGTTTGAAGATGGTAAAGGTTTGATATACATGCTGCTGTCACCACACAGAGGGCACCAGCCCCGAATAGCCAGATTCAGTTCCAGGTCTGCCGGATCCAAGACGACGAGCAGGGTTGTTGCAATAATTACCACGAAAGAAGGTTGCCAAGTTTTTGACAAGCATCAACGTGCAATAAGGACGGTAAGCTAACCGTAACGCCAAAAGCTGATAAAACCGCGGAGTATGCTGGTAACCCAGCAAAACCAACGACTCCAGCACCTAAGTCAACGGTTACTAAAGTAGTTAAGATGGCCCAAACTGGTCATCACCAAGCTTGGTTTGATCGATTGGTGGCTTGGTTCAAATAATTGCTAGTTTGAGGGCTCAGCACGTATACTAATGGTGTTAAGAAATGACTACTGGCCAATAATGGGAGGAATCAACATGGCTGATAATGTGTTAATGGCCTATCATATTGTGCATGATCCTGATGAGCGGGCAAAACATGTTTTGAATATGAAAAAGTTGTATAAGTGGCGGATTACCGAAAAGACGAAGGGCACCCCGGTAGTTGGTAATGTGGCGTTAGTCCAAACCCAGTTTGCGAAGCGCACCCCAGTTATGATTTATGCGACGAAGGAAGTTGCCAATGATTTGAGTGACTTACAATCAGTTAAAGTCTTTACGAACAATCGTGATCAAGAGACGGTTAATCAAACCTTTGATGAACTGCTTAAATAGATTAGTGGTCTATAACAATGTGGAATCATTAACATTGTTATGGACCATTTTTGCTAACAAGAAGTGCTAATGTAAAACATACTTGAAATAGCCATGGTGGCAGTTGTGAATACATATTTTGCGCCCAGTATATAAGTTTAACTTAGCTATTATTCCACTAGATTTAGAATGCTAATACTTGCTGATGGATATAAGAATTTAAATGAATTGATAGAATGATGGTAGTAGTCGCCAAAACTATTGACTGGTTAACAGTTGATTTATATGTGCCAGTTATGCTGATGGCCTATTCTCTAATGAATAGTAGGCTCTATACATGTAATAAGAGTGAAGGTCGAATAGGCTTGAGCAACTTAAAAAATAGTTTTTGTTCAAACTTCCTTCGGATTGATTTTACAATCTACCTTGCGGCACTGAGTTTAGCAATCTAATATCATTTGAATCACAATACGGTATTTAGACCTATTACTGCCATGCTTACACGCCGGCTGAACGCGGCAGTAATGAACGATTTAATCAGAACTTACGTTATTTTTACCCTAAATAGAATTGTTTTGAACACATTGGTACTCAAGATTTAACAACTACGTTACTACAAATTAATCAGAGACCGCTTAAAGTACCCAACTGACAAACACTTTACCAAGTTATGTTGACCAATTTGCCAAAAAAATCAGATTAAATTTGTAATTTACCATCATACATTGGATATTTAAGCCAAATAGCTAGTAACTGTTGCTTGACTAATTGACTCCGACGAGAAGTTTTGCTGGGTTACCAATGACAATAACCATCATACGTTGAACTGGAAAACTTTAGCGTTTTTAAAATATGAGGAATGCGGTGCTGGGCTTGTAAACTAGCCTAAATCATTTCTAAGATGACCGTTCGCTCTCTCACCATTCTTTTTTTGTCAATAGCATGCCGCTCGTTTTAAAATATCGAGTTCCTCCCTAAGTCGTCGATTCTCCTCGATTAGGGCTCACTCATGATCCGAAGGGACCTTGGAATTATTGGGATCAGCCTGATTCATCCATTTAGTAACGGTGGAGACACTAACGTTGTATTCCTTAGCTAAGAAATCAGCTGAGCGGTTGTTTTTGTGTAGTAACATGATAGATGACTTAAACTCAGGCGAGTATCGATTCGAATATTTAATGGTCATAATAAAAGACTCCTTTGAAATAATTATAGTGAACAAGTTGTCCGTAATTACATCATAGGAGCCAACAACGGTTACATCCATTCTATGTCAGTAACAGTTAATTTTTATGTAAGCGCCGTCATGCTAATCCTTATACCCCGTGCTCAGGCACAGGCGTTGTATTTAATCCCCCTGTTTAGAGTATCGGGGGTAAGCAGGCATTTATCTTGTTAATGATGCAACTAAGTTTGGACAAGGATGATAAGCCATTTTTGATCGATCAGCCTGAAGATGAGCTTGATAATAAGGCTATCTATGATGAACTCGTTTCTTATTTAAGGCAACAGAAACAACACCGACAGCTATTTGTCGTTACTCACAATGCAAACGTTTTGGTTGGCGGAGACAGTGAATGTGTGACTTTAGCTTCAGAAGAGATGGATTCCAAAACAAGTAAAGGACGAAAATTTAAATATAGACAAGGCCCTATCGAAAATCCAGCTATGCAAACCGAAATTTGCGAAGTCTTAGAGGGTGGAAAACGTGCATTTCAGAAACGTGAAGAAAGATATGCATTCAGTAGAGGTGTTTGATAGAACAATGTGCGATGTTACTGATCCAATTAATGCTCTAAAACACTGGCTTTACGGGTTCAGCAATGATTAACGGGTAAACAGTTAATACACGAATATTCTGATAACGTCATTCCACTATAGATGTTGTTAAAGCAGAAGGATATGATGGCATTCACGAAAGTCGAATATAATAATTAAAGCCTTTCATTCAGGTCACAACTTAACAGTTGTGGCCTCTTTTTTGATACTGTATAATTAAAGGGTTAGAACCGTGTCATTACTTAATGACATAAGTAAGGAGATAAAAAGATGAAATATGGCTATGCGCGGGTCAGTACCACTGATCAAAAATTAGCAAATCAAATTGAGTTACTAAAATTGGCAGGAGCAGGAAAAATCTTTCAGGAAAAGTTTACCGGCACAACTACTGAACGACCGGAGTTTCAAAAACTGTTGCGCACTCTAAAAACAGGTGATACTTTGATTGTCACTAAGCTGGATCGGTTTGCGCGGAACACGCGCGAGGCATTAGCCATTATCCAAGAGTTGTTTAAAGAAAATGTCAAAGTCAACATTTTGAATATGGGCTTAATTGACAATACGCCGACTGGCCAATTAGTCTTTACAATATTTAGCGCCTTTGCGCAGTTTGAACGCGATATGATTGTCACGCGCACACAAGAAGGTAAATTGTATGCCAAGCAACATGATCCGTTGTTTCGGGAAGGGCGACCGAAAACGTATTCTGATGAACAAATCAGATTTGCTTATGAGCTGCGAAAACAAGGCATGACCTACAAGATGATTGAACGAAAAACGGGGATTAGTAAACGCACGCAGCAGCGACGGTTTAAGTTAATTGAGAAACCAAGTGATACTTCTAAAATCTAAGACAGGTGAAAGATCATGAAAAAGGATATTTTAAATTATTTACAATTTTGAGGACTTGGTAATCCGAACCTCAAATTACATCAGCTGGTTTAATTCCGACAGAATTAGAACGAGTGTTTAGAAAAAGATGTGCCATTTATTGACATAGGAGCATTTATTTTTATTCTAAGTTCTTTTTCCTCGCTTATATCTATAAAATCTATGTGGCTTTGGTCATAGGAAATCAGTTGGTTGAATTCTGTATCAGAGTCGTTTGGGGTAAATAAATATAATTCTGTAGCGGCTCCTTTTCCTTTATTAGTAACCTTGTAATGCATATAGATTGTTTGATCAGCGTTCTCCCCCTCGCTGGCATTCAGTTCTAAATCGTAATGTTTATAACTTGTAAAATTAGCACTCCCTATAAATTTGATATGCATATATGGCATTACAGATATCGCATTATCATTCACTCTAATCAAATCGGCTTCCTTTTTTTGTTTAGCGACTTGATTTTGTGTATACAAAATTGTGATAATAACACCTAAAAAACCTAAAAGAGATCCATAAACTGTGCCGAAGTAATTAAGACTAGATTCCCAACTTAAAACTGTATCTAAAGGAACATCATAAAATATTGGATGTAAGCTGATTCCTGAGACAACTTTTAAGAGAGGGTATAATGAATAAATCATCTCTCAAAAGGAAGGAATTTTTACATAGGTAGATTGTAAAATTTAAGTTGAACATATTAGTGGACAGAAAAACCCATAAAGGTCTTTAATGGTGTCACCACAACATTCCACTAGAAAGAAGGACCTTTATGGGCACCACTATTTTATCATTTGAAGACCGCGTTGTCATCGAAACACTTCATCATGAAAAACACTCACTTCAATATATTGCCGATTATTTAGGCTTTAGTAAAACCACTATCTTTAATGAGGTTCATCACTTAGCTGGTGAGTATAACGCAGTTAGGGCTCAAACTGACCATGAAGTTAAACTTAGTCATCGTGGTCGTAAAACCATCTTAACGACTAACCTAAAGCGATTGATTGAAGAAAAAATCAAGATCCAAAAATGGTCAATTGAACAAGTGGCTCATGTAGTTAGAATTGCCTACAAAACCATCTAAAGAACCCCGTGGTAGTTTTAGTCATGGACGTTCCATCGAAGATCGTCCAGCTGAAATTTCTGATCGTAATACTTCAGGTCACTTCGAAGCTGATACAGTTTTATCTGGAAAACGTAAAGGTCAAGCAGTAGCTACGTTTGTCGAGCGTAAGAGTCGGCTTACCATCGTTAAACGGCTTAATGGACGAGATAGTACTTCAATGACCAAGGCTATTTTAGAATTGGCTAACCAGTTAGGAGATAATCTCAAGACCCTTACTGTTGACGATGGGAAAGAATTCGCCAACTACAATTTGATTGAAGAACAGGCCGGTGTTCCGCTGTACTTTGCGCACGCTTATTCGCCACATGAACGAGGCAGTAATGAAAATCGCAACCGAGTACTACGCCGCTTCATTCCCAAAGGTCAACCGATTGATGAGATTACCGATGATGAATTGATTCAAATTAACTGGTATTTGAATTCCCGACCACTCAAATGTTTAAATTGGCGAACACCGATTGAGATCTTTTTGCGTAATCTGCGTTACTAAATTTGTTCAAGTTATTTCTTGCAATCTGCCTTATAATAAAGAGTGATTATTTTTTGCTTTTCATTTTTACATCGCGTGATTCCAAAGTGGAAACTTGCAAATCAAATTCTTTTTGTTCGTTAATAGATAACTGCTCGTAGAAAGAATGTATGGCCGTTTCGACAGACAAACGTTGATTTTCTGCATATCCAATCATTGACATTGCTTGAAGTTTATTTCTAGTATGGTTGCTAATTTTAAGATTGGTGTTGAACGTTACGGAACTAATTTCTTTATTAGTTGGTTTATCTTTTGCGGGATTCACGAAATCTGATGCTTTAGCTTGCTTTTCAGGCTTGGGAATACTACTTTCTGTATTATTTCTATTGGATCGAATTAATGAATTAGCCATGCTCAATCACCTCAATTCTTGATAGCAATTCATCAGTTACGTTTTTGTATACATCAAAAACCCTCTTGTCGAATTTGGAACCGAATGTAATTCCAGTAATTCCATACCGTTTGAGTCTTTGCATTGAATGAATTTTATTTTTAAATATGTTATCTTCACCAAATTCTGAAATAGCATTAGAAACTGTAGCTTCATCAACAGGTGCGCCTGCTTGGAGTAATACGGCTAATATGCCCACCAACTCCAGCCTAGGTGCTTTGTATTCATTAACTATTTCATCTTGAATATATTTAATAAACGCTTCTGCACCCTCAAAACTATGTTCATGAGTTTGCATAATAATTAAGCAATAATCAGATGCATACAGTGCACTATCAGTAATGAGACTTATTGTAGGTGGAATATCAATGATAATATAATCATATTTTTCCTTTAAAGGATTAAGCAATGTGTTAAAGGCTGTAACCCTATCTAAATATTCATGGTGTTTTTCCATATATCGCGGATATAATGCAAAATCAGGTGCAGACGCCAGCAAATCTAGATGCTCTTTAATATTAATTAATGAATTTGATAAGTCACCGTCTTCTATGCTGGCCATCAATGTTTTTTTAAAATGCCCTACTTCATTGCTGATATTTAGCTTAGTTTTTAGGTATAAGTTTGTGGCATTTCCTTGAGGGTCAAGGTCTACTAATAACGTTTGATAGCCGCGATTGCTTAATTCAAGGGCTACCATAGTCGAATTACTAGTTTTACCTACTCCACCTTTGAAATTGCCAAAGGTTATTATTTGGGTCATATGTTATGCACCTCCGTTTTTTTAATAGTAGCACTATGTAGTTCCTACTGTCAATAAGTCTAGTGCAATAGTTCTGTAGTGCAATAGTGCTAGCACTATCTAGTTCTAGTACTACGGAACTAAGTAGTTCAATAGTGCAATAGTTCTGTAGTTCTAGCAATTAGATAGTAAATTGGTTGGAAAAGCTGATATATCAACGCACTACAGAACTAGATAGTGCAGTAGTGCAATAGTGCTGTAGCCGTTGCACTATTGCACTACGAAACTATTGCACTATCTAGTTCTAGCACTACAGGACTATAGCACTACGTAGTGCTATTTAAAAAAATGTTGACATTATAGCAATAAAACAATTATAATTACATTAAACAAAAAAGCACCTCACAAATTGTGAGATGCAATCAAAATTTAATATAAAAAAAGCCACCCCCGATTGCAGTCGGGCGTAACTAAACAGTTTAATCAAATTAACTGTATTGTAGCATGTGTGGCGAATTTTGACAATGTAGAAGCCAACCTGCATGGATAAAGTCCAAACTAAATAGACACGTTTGCCAGTGCGACCGCAATAACAACTGGCTATATCACATAAGCAACGGCCTCGTATTGTGGGTGATGAATGGTGGTGACCACCAATAAGGGTCAGGGCGGTTTACTGGTGCTTACGAGCACGGTAACTAATCACAACGCTATTAGGGCAGTAATTAATAGGGTGGTTAGTTTGTCGAAAGACAACAGCTACGAGGTTAACTAAATACGTGAGACGGCCGATCGGTCAAGTAAATAGTTGAGTTGTACTCTAGTGCGACGCTTATTTTTTTATTTAAAATTTGCTCGTGACTAGGGTACAACTTTGCCATTCACCGCTCAACCAACCTCTCAATCAAGCAGGGGTGACCCACTAAGTCAACTAATTTGAGGAAAAATACATATGAAATTTCACTAACTTTTCTAAAAGAAGAATCCTATTAAATCAAGGTTTCGTATTGTTACTTGACCTATACCAATTTCATTTCACAAAGTTGTAAAATAAAGAGCCCACAACCACACGGATTGAGCGCTTTACTTTGTTTAATTTTGCATTATGTTAAGCAGCAAGTGGTATAGCTGCTTAACATAATGTCGCTTATCTAAACTAAAAAGCGCCAAACCTGAAATAAATAGGGTTTGGCGCTTTTTCTGTGATCACGTCTTGTGAATCTGGCTCAAATTAATTGGTCTACCTCTCACAATCCCAGCAACAAGGCTTTTGTCATTTGTGAAATTTTAGTCCGTGAGCGGTTTATGAGACGGCTGTTTGTGCTTTTTGCGGAGGCGTAAACGGACCACCAACTTGTGTTGGGCGACTTCTTCGTCAGACAAGGTTAACTTCTCATCAATCGAGAAAGAGGTCGTTTTATAATTTTTGGCCAGGACAACCGCATAAACAGCCTGGTCAACCTGGTCACTTTGTTCTGGTGTTAGGGCAAACGTATAGGATTTCTCGCCATACAAGATTGTTTTATCGGGCGCCACGCGCGTAAAGCGTCCTTTGATCGCATTATAGGTCATATATGCCTCCTTAATCACAAACCGCGTGATAGAACCTTTAAAATGATTTATCTAATAAAAAATGCCATTTAATGGCCAATTTTTATTATCAAAATTTCATTATTACATCAATTTATACACGAATATTATTTCGCTGTAACCCTACGCCCCGTAAGCATGAGGGTTGTTTGCCTGTTGGCTTTTTTGTAAATTTAACCCCCCTATTAGTGATTTGGGGGTTAAAGAAATTTTTTGAAGCGTCTTTAATTGTGAAAAATGACAGGTTAGCCAGGTTATTGTTGGCGTCACTGGATTTTAAAATGGGCCACCAGGCTTGCCCAGCGCACTGGCGCAAGCCTTTGAAACAGCAGAGCTGTTTCATGGCAATTATTGTTTATAATTATACACTGTCTTGCCCTGAAAGGAAACTTGCTTCAAAAAAAGACAAACAAAAAGAGCTGGTGTTCCTACGCACTAGCCCTTTTTACTAGAGAGGTTAGTCTCCATGTACTTTCTTCTATTAGCATTATAACATTATATTATTGGTATTTCAAAACATGATATACTTAAAAAGCTGTTGTTTCCTACTATAACTGCAACGGCAAGGAGGTTTAGACTCCATGATTTACTTTTTTCAAGAACTCACACAATTGTTCAACGCAATCTGTGTTGCTGTTGTGACGTTCGCAATTAAACGTTATTTTGATGATCTTAATGATCGTTAAAATAATGTGGGCACCTTAAGGGTGCCTTTTTGTTTGCTTTTATTGTATAACACCTATTAATTGCGATAGTCCACTACAATTTTTTTGTTATTATACACTTACGTTTACAGATTATTTTAATGTGGTTAAGCTGACACCAGCTTGCCCTGCGCGGGTAGCGTTCTGCATGACATGCTCCCGCTGAAGGTGATCATGCAATGATAGATTGCCCCGTCATGGCGTGACCCGCCGGAGGTTTTACAAGCCGGATAATAGGCGCTGTAAAATAGCAGTTTCCCCAGCAGGAAGGGGAAACGCTACGGTCAGCGCTTGTCGATGACTCGCCTCGCAGAGCCTGTCCAAAATAGCATTTTGGTATAACAGGCTATACCAGATTTTTAACGGTGTTATACTGGTCTTGGAAAATCTTTTTCGAGGAGGCATTTTTGATGGCACATTTAAAGAAAAATACGCGTGGCGCAGTCCCTGGTTTAGCGGTCCATTTTGAACGTAAAACTGTCCATCACACTAACAAAGAAATTGATGTGTCGAAAACCTATCTGAATCAGGAGCTCATGGCTGATGGTTCTGATATGCTTTCACGCTTCAATGCGCGTTTAAATGACGTTTATTGCATGAAAAGAGACGATGTAAAGGCGTTAGCGACTTGGATTGTCACTTTACCTGAAGAACTCGCAGAAGCGTCCTACGAGCAACAGAGCGCCTTTTTTGAAGCAACCACAGCATTTCTAAATGACCGTTATGGTCAAGAAAATGCCGTGGCCGCTGTCGTGCATTATGACGAGACAACCCCTCACTTGCACTATGCCTTTGTCCCAGTGGTTTTTGATGATAAAAAGTC
>NZ_JBXAXW010000007.1:0-67966 GCF_056781975.1 Dellaglioa sp. CoH-57-MRSF-19 | reverse complement strand
TTATTTGCGATATTCATTATCGCCTCAATAGCACTTATTAAATATATCAGCTTTCTTTTTCTTGGTCAAGTCTATTTCTGTGAATATCTCTTAATTGTTGGCTTATCCAAAAATCCATTTTATCATCTATTGCTTTAAACCCTGTATCTATAGACCTATTTGTCCAATAATATTTATGTTTTATTTTAATACCTGTACTTTTAAGATTACTATTTTGTTTAGTAAAATTTCTAATTGAAAAACTCATTTTACTGTTATATTCATCAATATCAATAATCCTAACCGTAATTTTTTCATTTATTTTTAAATAATTCAATATGTTATCCACATAACCGTTATGGCATTCCGAAATATGGATTAAGCCTTGAACTCCATCCGCAATTGTTACAAAAGCACCATATGATTGAATACCTGTTATAGTTCCTACAATAATTTGTCCAATTCTATATTTCATTTATACTCCTCAATCTTTCGGTAAAAACGGCCAAAATAAAAAGGACTTTCATCCTCTTTATTTTGTTACTATCATATCTTCAATTACAATTGGTTCAACTGGTTTATCTTGCATAGCTGTTTTTGCACCCGCAATTTTATCAACAATGTCCATTCCACTAACAACTTGTCCAAATACTGTATGATGAAAATCTAACCAAGGAGTTCCACCTTTTTTATATTCTACGACTACCTCTTCAGGATAATTTGCATCCTTTAATTGTCCAATCATCTGTTCAGGAACATTCGAATTTTGGACAATAAAAAATTGACTACCATTTGTTGATGGTCCAGAATTAGCCATCGATAAAGCACCTCTTAAGTTAAAAAGTTCAGAAGAAAATTCATCTGCAAACGATTTACCCCAAATACTTTCACCACCCATTCCAGATCCTGTTGGATCACCAGATTGAACCATAAAATCAGAAATCACTCGATGAAAAATAACGTCTTTGTAGTATCCATTTTCTGAAAGTCCAATGAAATTTTCTACCGTCTTAGGTGCTTGTTCTGGAAATAATTGAATCGTTATATCACCGTAATTCGTAATCATTTTAACTTTTGGTCCAACTACATGTTCTAAGTCTAATTGTGGGTATGTCATAACTATGTTCCTCCTATTCAAACTTTATTGATTCCATTGTACCCAATTTCACTCTATTTTACTATTACTTTATATTTTTTATGCGTTATACTATTATAATGCTATTAAATGGAATGCTAGGAGACTGTTATGACAACAAATGAAATATTTGATATTACTATCATTGGTGCCGGACCCATCGGACTATTTACTTCAACTTATGCGCACATGCGCCAAGCTAAAACTCAAGTTATTGAAAGTCTTCCCGACATTGGTGGACAAGTTGGTACATTATATCCAACGAAAAAAATATATGATATAGCTGGATTCACTGGCATATCAGGTGAACATCTAATTAAGGAACTTTCAAGGCAAGCTCACCAATTTGACTTTGACGTTAAATTAAATGAGACCGTCTTAAATTTCGAAAAAGAGAATGATATTTTTAGGATTCAAACTTCTAAACGGGTTACATATAGTAGAACAATTATTATTACGGCTGGAATTGGTTCTTTTCAGCCACGTAAATTAAATATTGCTAATTCAGCAACATTCGAGAATGAATCATTATTTTACAATATTAGTGACCTTTCTAAATTTTCTCATAAACAAATTGCTATTGCTGGCGGTGGTGATTCTGCTATCGATTGGGCAAATGAGCTATCGAACATTACAAAACAAATTCATATGATTCACCGTCGAGATAACTTTAGAGCTCTAGAGTACAATGTCACAAAACTCAAAAAAACTGATACTATATTTGAAACTCCCTTTTCGATACAATCACTTTCTAAAAAGAATGGTCGCCTTGAAATTTTGCTAAAACATTCTAAAAATAATCTTAATAAAACGATAATTGTTGATAATTTACTTGTGAATTATGGCTACTTATCCGATAATAAAATTATTAATGCTTGGGGTATAAATATGGATAAGAAACTAATCTCGGTAAATTCTGAAATGGCAACTTCCATTCCCGGTGTTTTTGCCGCAGGAGATATTGTTTCATACCCTGGTAAAATAGCACTAATTGCTTCAGGATTTGGTGAAGCACCGACTGCCGTAACTAGTGCCCTAAATTTTATAAACCCAAATATTAATCGAACTATTCATAGTACGCAACTAATGAATCCACATTATTAAAAAAATAGAACTTAAGGGGTATTTAATATTATGTCTGTCATAAACTTTTTTATAGATTTTGTTTTACATATAGACACACACTTGATTAGTATTGTGAACAACTTTGGAAATTGGACCTATCTTATCTTATTTTTTATTATCTTCATAGAAACTGGAGCGGTTATTTTACCTTTCCTACCTGGTGATTCACTTTTATTTGCAGCTAGTGCTCTAGCAGCAAATTCAATTTATCATTTGAATATTTGGATATTTGTAATCCTCTTTCTTGCTGCAGCGTACATGGGAGACTCACTAAATTTCTTTATTGGAAAAAAAGTAGGGAACTCAATTTCAGATCATTCATTATTTAATAAAATGATTAGCAAAGATAGTCTCGATAAAACAGAACAATTTTTCAATAAACATGGTGGACCCGCAATTATTTTAGCAAGATTCATGCCTATTATTCGTACGCTTGCTCCCTTCATCGTTGGTGGTAGCGGATTTAAGTACTCTCGCTTCTTACGCTTTAGTCTAATTGGCGGATTTGCATGGGTCACCATTTGTTGTTCTGCTGGATTTTTCTTTGGAAACATTGCAATCGTACAGGAACATTTTTCTTTAGTCGTATTGGGAATCATACTAATTTCCTTAATTCCAGCTGTATTTAGTGGTATTAAGTCAAAATTAAGTAAATAACTAGCTATTAATATCCCACCCTTTCTATCTTAATCTAATAAAAAAACGAGACGCCATTTTCACTGGTGTCTCGTTTTTTTAATTACTACGTTTAATTTCTCTCTTACCAAAGTAAATACCAACTAAAAAGAACATCTCAATTAGACAAAAGACCATTAGAAAACAAATCATAAAAAAATTTTCTGGTAATGCCAAAATGATTGGATCTAGTTTAGGATTAAATATCCAATCATTATTTCTAAACACGAGCTCATGAAATAGTATAAAATAATGATCAAAATTAAAGAAAAGTAAAAATACACTAAGAAAAGGAACAGTAATAGCCATCTGAAAAGGTCTTACCAATTTCCATAATTCCTTTTGTTTTGTTAATTGACCAATAAATATTATTGCAATAAATCCTAAAATTAAAAAACAACCATAATTAAACTGCACCAATTGTTTAACATCATGATAATGTTGCATCCCATTATATGATGAAGGCAATATCATTTTTACTTTATTTACCCAAGGATAGTTAAAATAGTCTAATAAATTATTATAATCAGACATTAATTCTGATTGGTTTAACCCAACAATTTTATTCAAATGTGATTGCTTGATAAAAATTTTATAAACAAACGTACTATTAATTACCAATATAATAGAAAAAGAGACAATCGCTAGATATAAACTTAGCCACTGTCCCATTTTTTTAACGCGCTCTATCATTATCAAAGTCCCAATCATCAAGTGAATCCAATTGAATAGTTGGTTGAACTTTTTTAGATGCCACTAAGTTTTTTGTTGAAACGCCCGTATAGACTAACATTGTATCAACCCCAAAGTTAATTCCGGCTTTAATATCTGTCATGTAGTTATCTCCAACCATCACAACTTCACTTTTCTTCAAGCCAAGTCTTGATAGGGCTTTTTCCATGATGATAGTTTCAGGTTTACCAATATAAGTAGCTTCTTGTTGTGTTGTACATTCAACCATCCTTACCAGCGATCCAGCACCAGGAAGTAGTCCACGTTCATTCGGAATATTAGTATCAGCATTTGTTCCAATAAATTTAGCACCACGTTTGATTGCTAAAGTTGCCATTTCAAATTTATGATACGTAACATCGGAATCTAACCCAACAACAACATAATCAGGCGTCGTTTCCTCAATAATAAATTTTTTATCCATAATTGCTTTCTTTAATCCGTTTTCACCAATAATATAAACACTTCTTTTATCAGGGTTTAACGCATCTAGATAATCTGCAGTTGCAAGTGCCGCCGTATAGACTTCTTTCTCAGTTACATGTATATCAAAATTATTTGCTAAATTATTGACAACATCAGCTGGTATTTTAGTCGTATTATTAGTCACAAATAAAAATGCAATATTTCTTGCTTGTAGAGACTCGATAAATCGTTTTGCTGCCGCAATTTTTTCTTTTCCTCGATAGATTGTACCATCTAAATCAATCATATAACCTTTATATGCCATTATTATCACCTTGCCTATTTAATTATGCTTTATCTTTTTGCCTAATTACAAATTCGTGTTTCTTTGTTCGTTTTGTTGCCGTTTTTAAATTATTTTTTTGTGGTTTTACTGGTTTAGACTTGTTTAATGGTACTTTAGTTTTTTTATTTTTTATTTGATATTTTTTTTCAGTTGTGTGCGCCCTTACTACAGGTTTTCTTTTCTTACCAACTGGTTTAACTGTTTTTTTACGTTCTTTAGGATTAGAAATTGGTTCAGGTTTTTGAATTTCCAAATTGTGCAACACAAAATAAGAACATCCAAAATTACAATATTCATATAAATAATCTTCAAGAGTATCGATACATTGTGACCGATATGCCTTTTTATTCTCGGTTTTATAAAAACCTCTTAATCGAAGTTGATCATATCCCCAGTCTCCAACAATATAATCATATTTCGTTAAAATTTGGCTAAATCGTTCCGTTAATTTTTCAATTTCAAAACCATCTCTATAATTGGAAACAAGATCATATGGACGGTTATCGATTAGTACTCGGGTTTCACTCTGTCGAACAACATCACTAGCATAAGCTTTAATTTTTTCTGCTTTTATTGCAAGTTGCTGTTCTCTCTTTTCTTTCTGTGCTTGATTCAAATCTCAAACCTCCTTTTACAACTTTAGTCATACTTCATTATACAGAAAATTCTAGTTTTAAATAGTCCCCAACGTAATCTCTTAAAAATTTCTTGCCATTTATCGAAATTTCTCCGGTTATTTCTATGGTTGGAAAAAACGGTATATACATAAAATGATCAACTGTTGCAATAGTATAATATGCATCCAAGTCAATTTTTTCGTTATGATATATAAGGTCCCCATTTTCTTGTTCTACCAGTCCATCAATCACTACTTCACCAAATAATTGGCCTCTAAAACCCATCCCTTTAATTGGGAATTTCTTAAGAAATGAACTATTCTTTTTAATTTCTTGTACTAATCGCCATAGATTATAACCAGTTAATTTAGCAGTAATAACCCGCATTGGGTGTGGCAGTGTTTGATGCAGGTCATTTTTTGTTACAAATCCTTTTTGTAAATTTTTCAAAAATAATCCACCATTTAACATTGCAATATCCGTTTTTGTACCCGCTTCGATGGCTTTCAATGATGTCTGCATTAATGCTGAATTTTTAGTCCATGATGCTTCTAAATCTTCAGGCAATTTTGCAACAACTTCAGATGTTAAAATTTTTTCTCCGCGTAATCTATATTCTGCTATTTCGTCTTGGTCACTTATAACTTCTGCTAAACTTTCTGTTTCAATTACTTTAGCAACTTCTTTTCTAATTTTATGATTTTCAAGTTCAATCGCTACTTCGCCCACGTACATCCCCCACTTACCAGCTGCGGCCAATAATGATTCATTAACTTTTTCACCGGATTTCAATAAATGATGTGTGTGGCTTCCTAATACAATATCTATCTGAGGATACTTTGCAGCTACTTTTCTATCTACAGGTAAACCTAAATGTGATAACAAAATAATAACATCTACTTTACCTGCTATTTTTTTTAAAAGTGAAGGTAAAACGGTATCAATTTGATTAGATTCCCAACCATTCATCTCATACGTCATTGGAAATGGTGCTGTCAAGGCAATTATTCCAATTTTAGTTCCAGCTGCAGTTTCCATTATTTTATATTCTTTGGCCCATGCAGGACGATTATTAACTTCTCCATCTACCACGTTATCAAGGATAATGTCGAATTTTGCATTATCATATAAATGTTGTAATTGGCTTCGCGAATTACCAATACCTTCATTGTTACCAATTGTCGCTGCATCATATGCTACAGTATTCATTAATTCAATATTGGCTTTGCCATTTGTAGCTTCCGACAACGGGTGCACACGATCAATTGCATCTCCAATATCAAAAGTTAAAACAGTTTGATTTTGTTTTTCAAGCTTTATTTTTTCAGATTGTAAAAATCGCCTAATTTTAGGCCAATTTTCTAAATGTGAATGAATATCATTTGTATGTAAAATCGTTATTTTTTCCATTAGTTTATATCCACCTTATTTTGATTATTTACTGACTTTCTTTTCACTAACTATATTATTATGGTTGTCCTAAAGTTCTTTTCTAACCATCAAATTCCTAATAGGTGGGTTCAACATTATTAGTTATACTATATCCTATATTATACTGCTTACCGTGTCCAAGTGAATTTATATGACCCTTTACAAAAAATAGCATGCAGAAAATAGTATTGCTCGCGCTGAAATTAACTATTAAATTGTAATGTTTTTAGAAGCAAAATCAAACAATATTTTCAACAATTACTTTTAATTTGTGCCCTAAGTATACAAAAAAAGACCCTCACACGTGGTCTTTTCAGCAAAAATTTAATTTTCCATCTTCATTTGAACACTTTTAATAACATAGAGTACAATTAACCAACCAATTGAAGCAATCAGCGCAATTAATGTATCAGGTTTTAAGCATAGCACAATACCTACAAAAGTTAGAAATAATAGAATTAAATAATTTGTAACAGGAAAGAAAGGCATTTTAAATACTAGCATTGATTCTGTTTTTTCTAGTTTTATTTTTCGTCTATACTTCAAATGTGCAATTACAATTGCTCCCCAAATGAACAAGAAACAAGTCGTTGCAATACTTGAAATAAATGTAAATACCGATTCAGCCATAAACATATTCAGTACGACTGAAATTGCAATCACAAGAGTCGAAAATTGTAATGCAAATGCAGGTACTTGATTATGTGATAACTTACTAATTTTTTTAGAAAATTTATTTTTTTTATTATAATTAAGCGAGAACAACATTCTACCTGTACTAAATAAAGACCCATTACAAGCTGAGGCTGCAGCTGTAATTACAACAATATTAATAATGCTGGCTGCTGATTTTATCCCTATATTTTCAAATACTTGAACAAATGGACTTTGTGATTCCGAAATCATATTCCAAGGATAAATCGCCATAATTGCCAATAATGATCCTACATAAAACAAAATAATTCTTAAGGGTATTTCATTAATTGCTTCTGGGATAACCTTTGTTGGGTTTTCAGTTTCTGCAGCTGTTAATCCTACCATTTCAATACCGACAAAACTAAACAGTACCATTTGAAATGACAAAATAAATCCTTTAATTCCTTGGGGGAAAAATCCACCGTGACTTACTAAATTCGTCAAACTGGCATGCCCAGCTGAAGTTTTAAAGTTTACCACTACCATATACACGCCAATACATATCAACACAATAATGGCAATAATTTTAATGAGTGCAAACCAAAATTCTGTTTCACCGAATAATCCCACTGTAACTAAATTTATTCCTAAAAGAATAAGGAGCATAACCATACCAGGAATCCATTGCGGCAAGTTAGGAAACCAAAATTTCATATATAACCCGACTGCGGTAATTTCTGTCATTGCAATTGTTACCCAACAGACCCAATATGTCCATCCAGCAACAAATCCAACCTTTTCACCTAGATATTCATAAATAAAATCAATAAATGAATGTGCATTCACATTCGATAACAGTAATTCACCTAACGAACGCATTAAAAGAAAACATGCAATTCCGGTAATAATATATGCCAATAAAATAGATGGCCCAGCCAAATGAATAGATTGACCTGCTCCCAAGAATAAACCAGTCCCAATTGTTCCACCAATTGCAATTAATTGAACATGTCGACTTTTTAATCCTCTAACATGCTGATCTTCTGAACTTTTTTCTGCCATTAATATCAAACTCCCTCTATAGTAATTAAGTAGATTATACATGACACATGTTAATTTCTAAAGAAATTATTCTTTTTATAATTAAATAAAAAAAGCGACTCAAAATATGAGTCACTTTACTTATTATTAAAGTTGGCCTTTATCCACTTATCTAACGTTTTAACAAAGCTCTGAAATAGTTCTTCACCCTTTAGTGATGGGAAATCACCTAATAGTACTTCATCAACTTGTTTACTACCTTCGCCATGTTTCTGTAAAATCAAAATAGATTTACGTGAATTAGCTGAACTAAATAATTCCACAGGTAAATTGAGCATACCTTGAAGATATGCATTTGATTGAATGTAAACGAGTAATTTTTTTGCTTCCTCTGTTTCAAATAAACCAGTAGGAACAAGGTATATGCCAAAACCGCCATCATTTAAGTATTTGATTGATTGTTCTATTAATAAATGATGTACATATGAATGACCTTCAGTTGCATGTGTAGCAAAATGGGTAACTCTTTCATCTAGAGGGTAATAACCAATTGGTAAATCAGCAATAACAACATCAGATTTTTTTACAATTAGGTCATCAACCGCATCTTGGTGAAATAATTCTAAATTTAAGTGTTGTAATTGTCCACTTAACCCTGCAATTGATAACATTGTATCATCATTATCAATCCCGTATGCTTTTGAAATCTCAAACTTATCAGCAGCCATTTGATTCAAAATCGTCGTCAGTAAGTTCCCTGATCCCACTGTAATGTCCAATAAACTAAACGATTTTTTTGTACTTATTAATTTTTCTAATACAAATGCAACTAAAAATCCAATTGTATCTGGTGTTATTTGATGATTAGGTTGAATACTTTCTTGTCTTGTTGCCTTCAATAAAACTAACTGTACAACTTTACGTACATCTTCTGACGATAAGGCATTCAAATTCATTTTTTTATAAATCTGATTCAAAATTTTTACATCTTGCTCACTTGGTAATCCATCTTCTACGTGTACAGATTTATTATCTAACAAATTATTGCTAGTCTCAATAAATGCGTCCAAATAAGTGATTTCTAAACTTTTTTGTAAAATATCAATTGTTTCATTAATCTGATTAAAGTTCATTTCTATTTCTTCTAATGACATAAAATCACTCCTTGAATTTATTTGCTCGTTTCAGTTTAACGATTTTTAATTCTCAATTCAAGTTAAGTTTCTTTTTTATCATTTTTCTGAAAAAGAATATCGATTACCATTCTTCAAAATAACCTGATAGGCTCCTTTTTGATATTCAACAACACCATAATTATAAGTATATTTTTCTTTTAGATTTTTTGCTTTTTGATTTAAAATAGTCATGTTTTTCATAGTTTCTGCTTGATTATATTGGCATATTTTCTGATAACTAGTGAATTTTGCTTGGAAATATATCAGTTGTCCCAATAACAAACCAATTAATAACATTAAACAAAATATGGCTGATACAACTAAATGTCCGTTTAATAATTTGATTTTTCGCATCTTAATCCTTTTTTTCCATAGGTATTACCAATTTTAAAGTCTTATTTTGGTGTTCTTGTTTGATTTTTAAAAATAGAATTGGTTCATCGTATGCCACCGAAAATGATTTCACATGATATAAAATTGGTATATGACCTCCTGAAAATCCAATAAACTGTATCATTTCATTATGCTGACTAAGATAGTAGCGAGCTCCTGTCTTATTATTTTTTAATGAAATTGTATATTGACCAACATCTATTATCTTCAAATCTAAGTGATCTGACTCCAATAATCCGATACATTGCTGTAACGAAAAATCTCTATCTCCGCTAATTTCTTGGTGTTCATTTGTACATAAGTGCCAACATGTTGTCATTAGACTAAGAGAGATGATAAATATACCTAATGCAATAATAGTTTCTAACAAAGAAAAACTTTTCATTGCAATTTAATACTTGTTAAATCATTTTCAGACTTAATTCGAATTTCAGACATAGTAGCACATTGTAATTCGCCATCAACTATTTTTGATAATTTACTTGTCGGATGAATGACTAATAATTTACTGATTTCTTTCAGATTTCTTGTAGTTGTTGTTTTATGATTCCAATAATCTTCTTGTTTCTGTAATGTGTGATTGGTCTGTACATATAATCCAAAACCTGATGCGACAATAGTTAAAGTCATAATAGCGTCAGCTAACACAATTCCTGACATTTTACGCACGTTATTCGACATCCTTTCTAATAAATTGACCCCACCCAATTTGAAATACTATTTTTTGATTTCTATTTGGTAATGTGGATTTAAAATTAACTGTTTTACCAGTGATTTGCCCACTTTTATTTATTTTTATCGTTACTCTATTTTTAACTGTCACAGTCTTCGGATAGTCTAATTTAATTTTACTATTGCCATTAATAATGGTCATTTTATCATCATTAAAATTAATACTATTAGGCATCCGATTCATCGGTGCCTCTACCACTGCACTTTGCCAAAGTTGTTCAAAATTTTGCCAAAATTGTTTTTCTTTAGATATCGCAAGTACTTGATCCATTGGCCCCATTAGCAATAGACCACAAATACTAGTAATTGCCAACGAAATAAGCATTTCAAATAAACTAAATGCTTTAAATTTAGTTTTCTGTTTTAACAACATTATTCGAGATAATAATATGATTATCTTTTGCTTCCTTTTCTTGCTTTTCAGTTAAATATTTTTCCGAAACTAAATCAGCAAAATTTATCGATTTATTATGCGTTTCATTTTCATACAAATCAACCTGCGTTTGGACGACGCTAACTAACGCTTCATCATTAACCCGTTTAGCACCTGCTCTTTGATGTCCAATGTTAGGTAATATAATCAACATTAGAAGTGAGATAATAAATAAGACACATAGCATTTCAACAAGCGTAAATGCTTTTAATTTTTTTCTATTTTTTTTCATTGAATTTCCTCCATAGTTTGATACATAGGTAATAATATTGTTAAATACAACCCAACAATACAGGCCGCTACAATTATGAATGCAACTGGCTGTACATAAATCATGATTCTTTCGACAGATGACTCAAATTTACGATAAGTTAATTCCGAATACATTAATAATTCTTGGCTCATCACATCTAACGTATTACCTTTTGCGAGAAATGTCGTTATCTCATTAGGAAATAAAGGACTTTTATCGATCATTTGTTTTGTACTCCCACCATTTTCAAAATGATTCGTTAACTGTTTACCTAACTGATATAGTAAAGATTTTTGATCAAATTGATTTAAATAATCACATATTTTATTCAAATTTAAACCACTTGCTAAAAGCAGACCCAAATTAAATGTTAAATAATAATGACAATAATCCCGATAAATTTTACCTACTATGGGGACCTGACAATACCAAACATGCCTGTTCATCGTACTTTGTTTTGAAACACGAATGATAATTTTTATGATATATCCGATAAATAGACTAATTACGACAGAGATAATACTCTTCATTAAAATCATTTTAAAGTTAGAATTTGATGACGCACCTAACTGACTATAATTTATTTCAGGCAAAATAAATTGTTGGATTCCGATATATAAGACAACCAGTAATCCCATCAGAATCATTGGGTATTGCATGAGTTGCTTTAACTGTTTCTTTTGTTTTACTCTAACCGTCATCAATTTTCCGAGTTGTTTAATACTTTTATTTAATCCGCCATATTTTTCAGAAATCGTAATTTGATAATACGAACTTTTTGAAATATACGGCTTGATACCTGTTGAGAAGGGTTCACCACTTCTTAACTTGGATTCAATTTTTTGAATATCTATTTTCCCAACTGGAAATAATTTAGTCGCCGTTGTTAAAGATTGCCTGAGCGAAAATCCCGAATCTAATAAGTCTGCCAAGACTTCGAAAAATTCACTTTGTTTTTGAATTGACCATTTTCTTCTATTTAAAATTATTTGCTGTTTCAATTGTAATAATATTTTTCTTAATACATTGATCAAGGTTATCATGCCACCTTTCTAAAGCTATTTTTTGATTAAATGTTCCTTCAAGAACAGACTCTAACTTTTGACCTGTTAATATATCAAATAGTACACCGCTTCCACCTTTCGTTGTTTCAATTAATCGCTGATAACTTACTGCCTGTAGCGTTCTATTGAGATCATCTCGACTAACGCCAAGATTTTCAAGTCGTTTAATTGTTCCTACTGCATTTCTTGCATGTACGGTACTTAAAATTAAATGACCACTCATTGCAGCTTTAATTGCAGCATTGGCAGTGACTTCATCCCTGATTTCACCGATAATAAAAATATCAGGATGGTGCCTCAATCCAACTTTTAATAATTCCGCATATGTCATGTTTGCTTTATCATTAACCTGTAATTGAATAAAATTAGGATTTTGAATTTCAACTGGATCCTCAATAGTTAATATTGTTCTTTGATTCTGAATCATTTCAGCCAGTTGGTACATTGTCGTTGTCTTACCTGAACCCATTGGACCTGAGAATAAAATTAGCCCACTGGACCCACATGCATTTATCAACTGCTGAAATTGATTTGGTAAAAGTTGAAGTAACGGTACATCGGTATTCGAATAAATAAATCGTATAACAATCGATTCTCTACCTAAAAAATCGCCAACACTCGAAATTCGGCAATTTACCTTTTTATGTTCTATCTGCCATTGAAAAGTCCCAAACTGCGGCCGCCTAGTTTCGCTCAGAATCATATTTGCCTTAAATTTAAGAAAATTATTCATTTGTATCATCTTTTTTTCTGAATATACATTAAGGCTATGATAGTTATTCAACGTTCGATACTTAACTAAGCATCCCTTGGCACTTGGAATTATATACATATCACTTGCTCTGTTTTTAACACATATTTTAATCATTTCTTGTATTTCTGTTTCAATCATCTCAATATCCCTCCTTTCCATATATTTAAGTACGCAAAAAAAGCCAAAACATTTAATTTTGGCTTTTCATATTTTTATATTTAATTAATTTCTAACTTTTTAAGATGACTTATCTCTTTATTATAGAGAGTATCTTAATCTTCGTCTGCAATATCACCAGCATGGAACACTTCTGAAACATCATCATTTTCTTCCAATGCATCAATCATATGATGGAATTGTTCAATTTTATCTTCCGGTACTGGTACTAGATTTTGAGGAATCATTACTAATTCAAATGTATCTAATTTGTATCCCTTTGCTTCTAATGAAGCACGTACATCTGGTAAATCTTTTGAATCTGTATAGATTTCAAATAATTCTTCTGATGTTTTCAAATCCTCAGCACCAGCATCAATAACATCTTCAAACATAGCATCTTCATCAGTATCTAATTCTTCACGAGAAATAACGATGTAACCTTTACGATCAAACATGTAATTAACTGAACCTGTTTCTCCTAAATTTCCACCATTACGTGTAAATGCAATACGAACTTCTGAAGCAGTCCGATTACGATTATCCGTCAAGGTATGAACTAAGATGGCAACGCCACCAGGTGCATAGCCTTCATATGTAATTTCTTCATAATCTGCACCTTCTGAACCAGACGCTTTATCAATAGCACGTTTAATATTATCTTTTGGCATATTTGCAGCTTTAGCTTTATCAAGCATCAAACGTAATGAGGGGTTCGAATCGGGATCAGGACCACCACTTTTTGCAGCCATGTAAATTTCTCTCGATAATTTTTGGAAAATTTTACCACGTTTAGCATCTTGTGCATTTTTACGACCTTGGATGTTATTCCATTTTGAATGTCCTGACATAATTCCCTACCTCTTTCCGAAATGTTTCTGAATTTTTACTTTTAACCGTTTATTATGATATCAAAATAATAGCTTAATATCAACCTTCTTCACGAGAATAGGACTGAACTAGTTTTCTTTAGCTTTTTTGTGCCGATAGTACATTAAAATTAATATCGTCAAAATTACACCTGTTGTTGCACCAATTGTATCAAGTAAAACATCTTGGATTAAGGGCGTTCTGCCACCTGTAAAACTTTGGTGAATTTCATCAAGTCCTGCATATAGCGCTGCACAAGCAACTGCAATAAGCCCACTGTAACGCCAATACTTAATTTTATTTTTCACTCCCAAGAATATGAAGCTAGCCATAAAGAAATATGTCATAAAATGAGCAGTTTTACGGATGAAAAACTCAACTAATTTAAAATAACCAACATGGTTAAAACTTTCATCTGCTCCAGCATAACTAAATGAAATATGTGACAACATACTTTCAAATGGTTTACCAGCTAAATACTTTTCTAAAAAAGGAATAGATGTCTGCTGCTTGTACGTTTCCGAAGAACTAATAAACAGAATTACAATAATTAATAAGGCTAAAACAAAGTAAATATTATTTTTATTTTTCATAAAATTTCCCATCCAAGTATAATAAAAACTTGATTTTCCAAATATAATTTAGAAAACCAAGTTTTTTATTATATTATTTTGTTGAAGAACGCTTAATTAAGCCATATGGTAATTGGATTGTTTTTTCACTAACTTCTTCTTTATCCATTAATTTTGTTAATAATCTCATAGATACAGCCCCTAAATCGTATAAAGGTTGTGTTATTGAAGATAATTTGGGTCTAACAATCTCAGTCAATTTTGAATCATTACTTGTAATAATTTCAAAATCTTCGGGTACACTCAAACCAGCATCTCGAGCACCATTCAAAACACCAACAGCTAATTCATCATCACCAACAAAAGCAGCAGTTGCATGACTTGAAGAAATTGCTGGCCATAAGGTTTCGCCAGCTCGATATGAATAATCTGTTTCAAAAATTAAGTCTTGATCAAATTTTATTCCGGCTTTTTCAAGAGCTAATTTATAGCCTTTTAGTCGGTATTCGCCATTAATGGGTTCATCCATTGAACCTGAAACAAATGCAATACGTTTATTGCCATTATTAATTAGATCCGTTACTGATTCCATTACAGCTGCAATATAATCAATATTAACACTACCTAATTCTCCAGTAGGATCAACTGAACCTGAAAGGACAACTGGTGTACGACTTCTCTTAAGTTCAGCACGTAATTCATCAGTAATTTGATTTCCCATAAAAATAATACCATCAACTTGTTTAGCTAATAATGTATTTAATACTTGCACTTCTTTTTGACCATTTTGATCAGAGTTAGCTAAAATAATATTATATTTATACATTGTTGCAACATCATCAATTCCACGAGCTAATGATGAAAAGTAAATATTAGTTACATCGGGAATAATAACCCCAACTGTTGTCGTTTTCTTACTTGCCAATCCTCTAGCAACAGCATTAGGTCTGTAATCAAGTCGATCAATAACTTCCAAAACTTTTTTTCTTGTTGCAGGTTTAACGTTAGGGTTACCGTTAACCACACGTGAAACAGTTGCCATTGAAACAGCTGCTTCTCTTGCTACGTCATAAATTGTAATTGTTTGTTTATCCATTAGTATTATTTCCTCTCATTACTTAAATATCAAGTTTTCATTCCGTTTTCAAGCACTAGAATAATTTAGCAAATTTTTAAGACAATTGCAAGCGTTTTTACCTTATTTTCATGAAAATAATTTTTATATTATGAAAATTTCAATTTTTAATTGTTATGAAAATTTCAATATTTAATTGTTATGTCTTACTTATGCTATAATACAGTATACTATTGTAAAGGGAGAGATTTCATGTCACATATTGCATCTTTACAACAATGGCTTGCCAATAATGGTACTGACATTGCTTATATCAACGATCCAATGAGTATTCAATATTTTACCGGTTTTGAAAGTGATCCTATTGAGCGCGTTTTAGCTCTCTTTGTATTTCCTGATCAAGACCCATTTTTATTCACACCCGCTCTTGAAGTCGAAGCTGCCAAAGATACCGGCTGGAAATATCCCGTTTATGGTTATCTTGATCACGAAGATGCTTTCGCAATCATACAAAGTGAAATAAATAAACGTAAAAATTCACCAAAGAAATGGGCTATTGAAAAAGGCAGCCTAACAGTTGAAAGATATGATGCTATTAGTCGTATCTTCCCAAGTGCTGAATTTGTAGCTGATGCAACAAGCTTTATCGAAACACTTAAAGTAATTAAAACACCAGACGAAATTGAAAAATTAAAAATTGCTGGAAAATGGGCAGATGTTGCTTTTGAAGTTGGCTTTAACGCTCTTCAAGAAGGCAGAACTGAACAAGATGTTGTTGCAGAAATTGAATATGCAATGATGAAAAAAGGAATCATGCATATGAGCTTTGACACTATTGTTCAAAGTGGAAAAAATGCCGCTGAACCTCATGGATTTGCAAAAAAGGATCTTATCCAATCAAATGCTTTAACATTATTTGATTTAGGTGTTATCTCAGATGGTTATATTTCAGATGCTAGTCGTACTGTAGCATTCGGTAAACCAAATGAAAAAGCATTAGAAATTCACAAAGTTTGTCTTGAAGCGCAATTAAAAGCGCAATCTGCTGCTAAACCAGGTATGATTGCGGAAGATTTAGATAAAATTGCTCGTGATGTCATCGTCAAGGCTGGTTATGGTGACTACTTTATTCATCGCCTTGGTCATGGTATGGGACAAAGTGAACATGAATTCCCTTCAATTATGGAAGGAAATAAAATGGAACTTAAACCAGGTATGTGTTTCTCAATAGAACCTGGTATTTACATTCCAGGCGTTGCTGGCGTTCGTATTGAAGACTGCATTTATCTAACTGAAAACGGTAATGAACCATTTACAGTTACACCAAAAACATTAAAAACAATTGAACTACACTAATAAAAATAAAAACCCCTAAAGTTAGAAAACTTTAGGGGTTTTTATTTTTAAATATTCCATAAACTACGAGTCTTAACTAAAATAATAGGTAACCATATGCTACTCCTTTTCGAACAACATGTGGTTACCTATTATTTTAAAGTTAATTAATTCAAATAGTTCGCATTAAAAATTGTGGTACTCATTTTACTTTTATTTTTCGCCTGTCCATCCATCTGGATAAATTGTTTCAGCTTTGCCTTCTGCAGCATCAGCATCTTTAGCTTCGCCAAAAGCACTCTTGCTATCAACATAGATGTCTTCTTCAGCTAAGTCTGAAAACTCATCTGTTAAATCAGTCATTTGTTCAAATATATCGTCTGATTCCATAGCTAATTTGTTTTTCAAATCGTTCTTTGCATTAATTAATGCATCTTTAGCATTAACATACGCATCCTGGCTCATTAATAATTCACTTTTTTCAGAAAATTTATCACTTAGATTATTTTTCATTTCATCAAAATCAACCATTTTATCTTTTAAATCAATACTAGCGTCTTCAGCGTAAGCCTTATACTCTAACACGCGATCACGTACATCTAAAGCTTTTTCTTCCAAATGTTCTTTAATATCTTGTTTCGTTTTTTCAGAAATTAATTTAGAAGCTGTATACGCGGCAACCCCACCTGTAACTACCAATCCTAATAAAAATTTTTTTGACATAACAAACCCCTCCTTGTTTTAAACTTTTCTATTTTTATAAAAACTAAATGCCTTTTTACCAACATTAATGAAAGCTGAAGAATCTTTAGCCCTCTTTGACGTCGCTGAAACGTGTGTCATTAATCCTCGACTTGCATCATTCAAATCAGACACACTTTCACTCAAATCAGCAACAGCCTGAAATAAAGGATCAATTGTTGCTACTTTACCATTTACATCGTCTAATAAAATATTTGATTTTACGAGTATATTCTCAACTTCATTTGATAAGCCATCAACATCGCTGGTAATAGATGAAATACTTTTATTCACTTCTCCGAGTGTTCTCATCATTCTCATAAGAACGAAAATAATGAATAGGACTAAGACCGCGAAAGCAACAGCGGCAATTAATCCTGCAATTTGTCCACCTGTCATAATAATTCCTCCTATTTACTTACGTACATTAATTCAAAATCTACTTATAGGATAGCATTCGAACCTAAAAACTGCAATTGATAACATACGACAGTTTTGTATTTAAATTACACATTAGCCCACATGTTTGCTATGATGATATCAATAAATTAATTTAGGGGTGATCGCCATTTTAAACAATCTTTTTTTAGAGCATTTCACAAAGGACAATTTACTTTTAGGGACATTACTAAAAACCGTTACAAAACAAAGTACTTTCCTTTCACGTTACATAGCTCATATCGATTGGGATGCCATTATTAGTAACCTAGTTGAACTAGTTTTTTCTCTTGTTTTCTTTTCTTTTCTATTTATCCTTATAAATTGGATTGGAAAAAAAATCATTCGTCGGACATTTAATCAATATCGAGGATCCGATAGATATTCAACAAATAGAGTTGAAACAATCAATTCACTAACATCAAATATTTTTCACTATATTATGTTATTTTTTTATCTTTACGCTATTCTGTCGGTGCTCGGTGTTCCCGTTGGTACCTTAATTGCAGGTGCCGGAATCTTAAGTGTTGCTTTAGGTCTTGGCGCACAAGGATTCGTAACTGATGTCGTCACTGGATTCTTTATTCTTTTAGAACAACAATTCGATGTTGGAGATATCGTTAGAATTGATTCAATTGAGGGTCCTATCGTGGCTGTCGGCCTACGTACGACTCAAATTGAAGACTATGATGGTATTTTGCATTTTGTCCCAAATAGAAATATCACAATTGTCAGTAATTTATCTCGCAATAATATGCGAGCAGTTATCGATATCCGAATTGATGTCACTGACGATGTGGATAAAATCACCCATATTGTACAGAACGTTAATGAAAAGTTAGTCCCACTTCATCCCGAAATTAAAGATGGACCAAATATTTTAGGTCTAGTTGATCTTGGCAAAGGAAATTTGGTCTTTAGAGTCGTTGTGTTCACTTTAAATGGTGAACAGGCATCTACTCAACGGACATTTCTTGCCGGTTATCTAACGGCTTTAAATGATGCTCAAATACATGTCTTAAACTCACCTATCTCACTTAACTAAAAAATGACTCAATTATGAAATCATAATTGAGTCATTTTTTAGTTTCTTATTTGTTGATCTCTATCTGTCAAAAAATGGACCATTGCAAGAACACCTGCATCAATTGCAGCTTCTTTAGGCGCCAAAAATTCAGAATGTAGCGAGTAAGGACTATCTACACCCAACCAAAACATTGTTCCAGGTATTTTAGACAATAAAAATCCAAAATCTTCTCCCGTCATTGCAGGTTGTGTTTCAACAAATGAAACTTCTGGATCGTTTTTCATAAATCGAATAAAGTTTTCAGTCCTGCTATCATCATTTTCAACAGGTAGATAACCACCTTGAATGAGGTTTAATTCTACTTCGCAATCGTACATTAATGCGATACCCTCACAAATTGTTTTAACACGTTTTTGAATCAATAAATTCATTTCTTGTGTTAACGCACGAATTGTTCCATTAATCTGTGCTTCACCAGCAATAACATTACCAGTCGTTCCAGCAGTAAATTGACCCAACGTAACAACTCCAGATTGTATTGGATCGACATTTCGACTGATAATCGTTTGTAATTGCGTGACCAACTGTGCACCAGCAACTACCATGTCATTAGCCTGATGTGGGTATGCAGCATGTCCACTTTTTCCGGCTAGGTGTGCATGAATTTCACACGTACCTGCGAACAAAGTGCCTAATCGAGTTCCAATTGTTCCAGCAGGTAATTGTGGATTATCATGGAATGCATAAATTTCATCAGGCATCCACTCATCTAATAATCCACTCTCATAGAGTCGCTTACCACCACTGGCATTTTCTTCTGCTGGTTGAAAGATAAAAGTCATATTTACTGTTGGTTGATTTTCAGAAAAGTAATTTAGAATTCCGAGCGCAACCGTCATATGAATATCATGCCCACAAGCATGCATTCTACCTTCATTCCGTGATGAAAATGGCAGTCCTGTCTTTTCAGTAACAGGTAGTCCGTCAATATCAGTCCGATATCCAATTGTATACCCGCCAATAGAACCAACTACTCGAACTAAAATACCAGTTTCAACTGTTTTAATTACTATAAAACTTTGATTAAATTTTGAAATTAAGTTCAGTAGATAGGCTTGAGTTTCAAATTCTTCTAATCCAATTTCCGGAATTTGGTGTAAGTCCCGTCTGATTTTAATTAGTTCTTCAGTTGTTAAACTCATTTCTATCTGTTCCCTCGTTTCAATTTATTTCTAGATATTACGTAACTCTGCTAAAATTTCTGTTTTATCTTTTGTTTTATCATCGATATCTTTAACTTTTTTTGCGGGCATCCCTACGACTACCGTATAAGGTGCAACATCTTTAGTAACAACAGCTCCAGCACCAACAACGGCACCTTTACCAACACGAACGCCTTCAAGCACGACAACATTTCCACCAATTAAAACGTCATCTTCAATAATAACAGGTGTTGCTGAAGGTGGTTCGACAACCCCAGCAAGTACTGTTCCAGCACCAATATGACAATTATCTCCAACAATTGCACGACCACCTAAAACAGCACCCATATCAATCATTGTTCCCTTACCAATTTCAGCACCAATATTAATGATAGCGCCCATCATGATAACAGCGTTATCGCCAATTAAAACTTGATCGCGAATAACTGCACCTGGTTCAATACGTGCATTAATCTTTTTTAAATCTAATAACGGAACAGCTGAATTACGAGTTTCATTTTCAATATGAGAACTTACAATTTTTGAATTTTCATTTAGGAAAGGTTCAATATCTGCCCAATCACCAAATAAAACGCCAGCTTTATCATTTAAGTAGTCTTCTATCGTATCTGGTACATCGATTTCAACTAAATCCCCTTTAATATATACCTTAACGGGTGTTTTCTTTTTTGAAGTGCTAATAAAATTAATAATTTCGTGTGCATCTAAATTTGCCATCATCATTCTCCTAATATTTCATATTATTTATTTTCTTTCTTTAGTTTCAATATCTTGAACTATATACTCTTTTTCAAATTCATGAGCAATATGATTCATACTTTTCATAAGCTCACGACGTGTCACGATACCTGTAAAACTGCCCTCAGAAGAAACAACTGATAAAAAGGGATGGTCCACAAGTAAGTGCAAAACATTCTCAATATCGTAAGGATCTTGAATAGTGGGAATATCAGTTTCCATAACATCTTTAACACGAACTTCGTGTAATCGGCTGACATCCAATTCATCTAATCCTAACATTGTCTCAGTAATCATAGACAAGGATAACAATCCTTTAAACTTATAATCATTATCTAAAACGGGAATTTTAGCATAATGAACTTTTGTTAAAACCAATAGTGCGTGATCCAGGAAGTTATTTTCTTGTACATTAGCAACAATTTCAGCTGGAATTAAAAAGTGTTCCTGGTTTTCGGATAACATTTTTTCAATAGACTTAGCTATCATTCAATAGGTCCTCCTTCCAAACTTTTAGAACAACTCCTATTTTATAATAAATTGAACGCAGACACTAATTTTTTTTAAAAATCGAGCCAATTATTAATAAATATTTACATTTGTTCGCAATATTGGTAACATAATAAATATTGCGAACAAAAATAGGAGGATACAATGGATTATACATTAACAACAAGATTAGCTGCAGAATTTATTGGTACAGCAATTATGGTTATTTTAGGTAATGGTTCGGTGGCCAATGTCGAACTTGGGCATACAAAAGGACATGGTAGTGATTGGGCTTTAATCGCCTTCGGTTATGGATTCGGTGTTATGATTCCCGCCTTAATCTTTGGTAGTATTTCAGCAAATCATATTAATCCAGCTTTCACTTTAGGATTAGCTTTTTCTGGTTTGTTCCCATGGGGTGAAGTACTTCCCTACATGACAGTACAATTTTTAGGTGCATTCGTTGGACAAGCTATTGTTGTTGCAGCCTACAAACCTTACTATGATCAAACAACTGATCCTGAACGTATTTTAGGTACTTTCTCAACTATTGATGCCGCTCAAAGTAAATTAAATGGTTTTATTAATGAATTTGTTGGTACTTTCATTTTGATATTTGGCGCCATTGGTATTACAAAAGCACCATTTTTCTCCGATAACCTCGGAACAGCTCATCTCGGATTAGGTTTCTTAGTCCTTGTATTAGTTGCATCATTGGGTGGCGCAACTGGCCCAGCCCTAAACCCAGCTCGTGATCTTGCTCCACGTTTACTACATCAACTATTACCTCTTAAAAATAAAGGTAACTCACAATGGGATTATAGTTGGGTCCCAGTCGTTGCACCAATTGCAGCCGGCATTTGTGCCGTTTTCCTATACAAATCACTTTTTATGCTAGCTTAAATTTTAAAAACCTCTAAACGATAAAATTCGTTTAGAGGTTTTTTTTCGCTATTTACGTTTAAACTCGCAAGTTAATTCTGGTATTAATTTATGCTGTCTAGTGAAATATGAGACGTGAACATTTTTTTCGTTTGCTTCTACTATCGCATATGTTCCACCAATCCCTTGATACATCCCTCTAGGAAGACTAATGCTCCCAGGATTTAAAATTAATACGCCATCGTCAGTCATCTCACATCCTAATTCATGAGTATGTCCAAAAAATACGAATTTAGCATGATTAGCCTTAGCTTTTAATTCAAGTGTGAACAGTCCTGTTTTAACGTTAGTCAGATGCCCGTGAGAGAGATAGATAGTTTCCCCGCTCACAATTTCAACTAATTCTTCTGGAAAATTCATATCAAAATCCATGTTTCCTAGGACACCATCAAATTTATTAAAAAGCGGATCATTTGCTTCTAATTCTGAATCGCCACAATGAAAAAATACATCAACTTGATTTTTATTATGTACTAAAATAGATTCTAATATATCACGATCTCCATGACTATCACTCACAACTAAGCACTTCATCTTATTTTTCCCACCAATCATTAAAATTTGACATTAACTTGACGGTTGCACGACCGCGATGACTAATTTTATTTTTTTCTACTTCAGTCAGTTCAGCCATAGACTTATATAATTCAGGTACATAAAAAAGTGAGTCATAACCAAATCCGTTATCTCCACGTGGTATACCCAAAATTTCTCCAGCCACTTCACCGTCTACAACTAGTGACTCGTTACCAGGTTTTGCAAAAACTAACGTTGTATGGAAATTTGCAGTCCTTTTGTCTTTCGGCACGTCAGTCATTTCATGTAATAATTTCGCATTATTCGCAGCGTCATTATGGTCCTCAGCAAAACGAGCAGAAAATATACCTGGTCGACCATCTAAGGCGTCCACCATTAAACCAGAATCATCTGCTAAAACAGGTAATTGTGTTAATTGTGAAATTGTTTCTGCCTTTAATCTTGCATTCTCTTCAAATGTTTTCCCAGTTTCTTCAACATCTGGTAATTCAGGATAGTCCAACAACGTAGTAACTTTAAATCCTAGTGGATTAAAAAAACGTTTAAATTCAGTCGCTTTTCCTTCATTTTTAGTTGCAATTAAAATCACATCTTTTTGATTCTCAATATGTTCATTTTGAATTAAAATGGTTTTCTTCTGCGAATTACCCATTAATTCTGATAATCCTGACATTGCTCCACCTAAAAGTTGCGTTAATTTGTCACCAAGTAAATCAGCATTAGATTTTTCAAAATTCAATTGTAAAAAAGCCCCTGATTCATTTTGAACAATTAATAAATGACTATCGGCTGTTTCCTCTTCTTCACTTGTTAAATCAGCAAATAACTCATCATGAATGAAACCAACATTAATCGCTGAAAATGGTTTTAATTTTTGACCGTTACTCTTTAACAATAAATTTTGAATTGCTACATAACTCGCATTAATAACTGTTGCAATAATATCCCCATCAGCTTGCATGATTTGTACTTGTAAATTAAATCCAGTATCTTTTAATGTTTCTGCCAAGGCCGTCTTAAGCGATGATAAAATCAATTCAATTTTGACATTGCTTTGAGCACTCAACCACTGATTAACGTCTACTTTCAATTCACCAATGTTATCTGTTTCGTTAACTAAAATTGTTACCTTAGTCAAGCCCAACTGGTATTCAATCGCACTATCGACTTCCTTAAGACTTAATTTTGTAATTGAGACTGGTCTAACTTCTAAATTATCTCGATTCTCATTTTTACGCATGTTAGTCTCCCTGTCCTAAATGAATTGTTTTAGAATTTATATTTTCTAATCCTAACCAACCTGATGCAATTTCGTTAAAATCATTCGCATCACCCGTCGTAAAAAATTCATGTTCAATTTTTGCTTCACTTTTAGCCGCAATATTAAAATAATCTAAGATAGTTGAAACATCGTTAACTGTTTCAGCTCCTGAATCAATCAACGTTACTTTATCACCAACCGCATTTTGAATAAAAGGTCTGAGTAATGGATAGTGAGTACAGCCCATGACTAGTGTATCAATGTTTTTATCATCAAAAAAAGCTAACGTTTCATTAACAACTCGTTCAGCGATTTCTGATTCGTATTGATCACTCTCGACAATTGGGACGAACTTTGGACAAGGTAAGCTCGTCACAAATAAATTAGGATTTTTTTCATGTAACGTATTACTATATGCGCTACTTTTAATCGTACCTTCCGTCCCAATAACGCCTACTCTTTGGTTTTTAGATGACTTAATTGCCGCTCTACTTCCTGGTTTTATAACACCAATCACTGGGATTGCTAATTTTTCTCGTAAATCATCCAAGGCAGCAGCCGTTGCTGTATTACAAGCAATCACTAACATTTTTATCCCTTTACTTAACAAAAAAGATGTCATATCCCAAGTGAATTCTAAAACTTGTTCTGAGGGCCGAGGTCCATATGGCATTCTAGCTGTATCACCTAAATAGTATATTTTTTCGTTTGGTAATTGTTTAAGTGCTTCTTTTACAACTGTTAATCCACCAACACCTGAATCAATAAATCCAATTGCTTGATTATTCATTTTCTAACCTCTTTTTCGATTACTTATCAATCTTAATTATGACTTGTCTTTACTCAAAATTCAAGTCTAGTCATTTAACATTAATTTATGAAAAATCAATATCATCTAATCTTAAATAACGGTATAATACTTGTATATTATATATCCAGAGGGAGATCCATATGAAACCAAATTTGATTGAAAATTTATTATCAGCTGACAACAATGATACATTCGCATATGAACTTATTCGCGATAGTTTAATACCAGAAGTAATTGGTACGGATACAACAATTTTATACTGGGTTGGTAAAAAAATGGCCCGTAATGCTAACCTCGCTAATATTGCAGACCTTATTACCTTTTTTGAAAAGGCAAATTGGGGTACTCTTGAAGTGGTTAAAGAAAAAAAAGACAAGCAAACTTGGTTACTATCTGGTAATATTGTTACCTTCAGACAGAATCAGATTAAGTCTGCTGATTTTAACCTAGAAGCTGGGTTTATTGCTGAAACTATCCAAATTCAAAGTGGTTTCACATCAGAAACAATAATTGAAAATCAAAATAATAAATCCGGTGTTTCAATTATTGTTCAAACTGATTTAAAAGATCCTAATATGACAGAACCAACTGACCAATTTCACTTCAAAGTACCAACTGAAACTGAATAATTATCGAATAGATAATTAAAAAGAGCTGACTTTAAAAGTCAGCTCTTTTTAATTACTAAATATATTGTGCTAAAACTTCTTTAACCTGATCTTTTGAATGATAACCGACGATTGTATCAACAACTTCGCCATCTTTTTTAATCATTAAAGTTGGAATACTCATGATACCAAAAGATTGTGCTGTTGCTGGATTTTGATCAATATCCATTTTAGAAAATTTTACTTTATCGCCCATTTCTTGTTCTAAATCTTCAATAGCTGGCGATTGCATACGACAAGGACCACACCATGTTGCCCAAAAATCTGTCAATGTTACACCTGAATCTGTTACTTTTTCAAATTCTTTATCTGTAATTGCTTGTACCATTTGAATTCCCCCTTTTATTATTTATGTGACCATCATATCAAAGAAAATAATACCACGCCACATTTTTGCTTACAAAAAGTAAACGTTACTTGAATTCTACGATAGTTGCGCCATTTCCACCAGCATTGGGTGCTGCAAATTCAAATGACTTAACATGACGATTTGATTTCAAATAATCTGTTATTCCAGTTCTTAAGGCTCCAGTCCCTTTACCATGAACAATAGTAACAGAAGCATATCCAGCAAGTAAAACAGAATCAATATACTGATCAACTTGGCTCATTGCATCATCATAGCGCTGTCCACGAAGATCAAGCGATGTTGAAACGCTTGTTGAAGCCGCATTTTTAAAAATGGTTCTATCCTTTTTATCATTCTCGATATGAACTTTTTGAAGGTCGTTTTCATTAATTTTCATTTTTAGAATACCAAGTTGAACTTCCCACTCTGTCTTACTCATTTTTTTAACTAAAACACCTTGTTGACCATAAGTTTTAACTAAGACATCGTCGTTCACATGGAATTCTTGTTTATTTTTAGCTCGTTGTAGGACCTTATTTTTCTTCAAAGCATTTGTTGGTTGATGCATTTGTGATAATTGTGATTTTGCATCAATTAATTCATGTTCTTTAACAGCTTGTCCTTGAAGCATCTGCATTTGGCGAATTTCTTTTATTATTTTATCTGCATTTATTTCTGCTTCTGCCACGATTTCATTAGCTTTTCCCTTAGCCTTATCCGTCATTGACTCTCTTTGCGCAACAAACTCGGCATACTGTTTAGCTAGGTCATCATGTAATTTCGTTGAATCTTCTAGTTGTGCTTTTAATGCCAGTGTCTCATCTTCTGCCTTTTTTCGCTTACTCATTAAGTCAGAAATCATTTCATTCAAATCTTGGCTATCTTGATTGGTCAAGTTTTGCGCTTGATCAACAACATTTGACGCTAACCCAATTTTACGAGAAATATCAAACGCATTACTACGACCAGGTATTCCAATTAATAATCGATAAGTTGGTTGTAACGTTTCACTATCAAATTCCATACTAGCATTAATTGTTCCAGCACGATTAAACCCATACGCTTTTAATTCGGGATAATGTGTTGTAGCAACTGTATAACTACCTTTTTCTCCAACAGCATCAAGAATTGCAATCGCCAAAGCTGCACCTTCTTGTGGATCCGTTCCAGCTCCTAATTCATCAAATAAAACTAATGAATGTTCGTTAATATTAGCTAAAATAGAAACGATATTAGTCATATGAGCAGAAAATGTACTTAAGCTCTGTTCAATCGATTGTTCATCCCCAATATCTGCAAAGATATCTTCAAAAATACCAATACGACTACCTTCATTTGTTGGAATATTTAAACCTGATTGTCCCATCATCTGAATTAAGCCTAATGTTTTTAACGTAATTGTTTTACCACCGGTATTAGGTCCCGTAACAACAATTGCTTGATAATCTTTTCCTAACATAATATCGTTAGCAACTACTTTTTTACTATCCAATAAAGGATGACGTGCTTGTCTTAAAAAAATGTCATTTTCAACACTAATTGCTGGTTCAGTTGCTTTAATTGAGCTTGCATATTGTGCCTTTGCATTAACAAAATCGAAATGTCCTAAAATATAAGCATTTTCTAAAATTTCTGCTGTAAAAGGTGCAACTAATTCAGATAACTCTGCCAAAATACGACGTTCTTCATCTGCTTGAGCAAGTTGCTGTTCGCGTAAATGATTATTCATCTCGACAATTGCTTGCGGTTCAATAAATAAGGTCTGTCCTGTTGCACTTTGGTCATGAACAGCGCCACCAAATTGACCACGATATTCTGCCTTAACAGGGATAACGTAACGTTCATTTCTAATTGTAATTAATGTTTCACTTAAATATTTAGCACTTTTACCACGCGTAAATTCTTGTAGTTTAGCTCTAATGGCACTTTCCGAGCGTAAAATATTTTGTCGAATATTATGCAATACTGGTGAAGCCTCATCAGTAATGTGACCATCATTTTCAATTGACTGATTCAACCTACGATTAATTTCAGGTAGATTTTCAAGCTTTTCTATCCATTCAAATAATCTCGTTAATTCAATTTCAGAATCTGCTAAATCTTTAAAAAATAATTTAACCTCATTAGTCGTTCGTAGTACACGACCAACAGCAGATAGCTCTTTACCATTCAAAGAAGCTCCCATATCTAACCGTTTCATATGTGGCTTAACGTTGACTAATTGTGGTAAAGGAATGCCACCGCGGAGTCGCAATATCTTCACAGCATCTTGTGTTTCGTCTAAATCCTTTTGGATTTTTTCGAGATTAGTCATCGGCTCTAATGCCTTAACTTCTTCTTGTCCAGATTCAGTAGATATAAATGTTTGAATTTGTTGTTTAACTTTTTGATATTCTAATGTCTTTAATCCTTTTTCGTTCATACTTTAATTCTCCTAACATTTAATCTGTAGATGATGTATTTGTAATGAACATCTTTTTAGCTATTGTTGGCGTATCTGTTAGTATTTTTTGAGCAACCGTCGATTCTAAAACAGCTTCATTAACTTTTTGATTAGGCCAAGCCGACAAAATAATTAACCCAATAAAAATAAAAACAAACATCAGTATAACCGATAGAACCCCACCAATTAGTGAATTCACCTGATGAATAACTGGTAATTTTGTAACAGAATTTATTACTCTAATAATACCTCTAATGAGTATACCGCCAACCACAAATAAAGCCGCAAATACAATCATCGAATAAAAGTTAGTCTGAAGATGGTTCGTAATAGATGTCTTATCAGTTTCCATAATTTTAGGGAAACGTTCTCCCAACCAAATAGTAACAGGATTTGTTAAAACTTTAGCAAATAAATAGATAGCGATAAATCCTACAATTCTCAAAAGCGTTAATACTAATCCTTTTCTATAACCGTTAAAAAATGACACAATTAATAAAAAGATAACAATTAAAGAAACTGTCATAATATTACTCCTTTACTTGTGTTTCACCATTAATTTCATTTAATTTTTCTTGTAATTTAATTTGATCTGAAACTGCGTTGATAGCTACTAATATCGCTACTTGTTCATCATCTATTTCAGGTAGCATGTCCTTCACTGATTGAAATTCATTTTTCACCAATGTTGCTACGGCGTCCATGTGTGTGTCTGATTCTGATCCAATAATTGTATACACTTTTTTACCGATTTTAGTCTTATATCTATTCTTTTGATTTTCCAATGAACACCCTCCTTACATTTAATCATTTAAAAATAATTTTACCACGAATTGATCAAAAGAGATATGTGTATCATAGTCCATAATATATAATTTAAAACAAAATAAAAAAGTTAAACCAATTTGGCTCAACTTTTTAAATAATCTTCTATTGCATACTTTCATCTGAAAGGAAGGTATTCAATACTTCTTCTACCATATCCCATTCATCATCGTCTTCGATTGGTTCTAAATCACTTTCAGTTGCTTCACCATTCTCATTAGGACTAAATGAGTAAGCTTGAATTTCAACCTCTTCATCAGCTTCTGAGCCAAGTGGATAAAGCATAATATATGATTTATTGTAATCATCAGATTCAAAGGTAAACAGAACTTCAAAAAGTGTTTCATTACCGTTATCATCTACTAATGTAATCTGTTGGTTTTCTTCTTCATTATTCATATTGTGACCTCACTTTATTCTTTAGTTAATTTGCCTTTACCATCTAAATAATTCTGTAAAATTAGGCTTGCAGCAAGTTTATCAATAACTTTTTTTCTTTTTTTTCTTGATGTATCGGCCTGTTCAACAAGCATACGTTCTGCCTCAACAGTTGTCAACCGTTCATCTTGAAAATCAATTGGCAAGCCAAAAGTTTCAACTAATAACTCGCCGTACTTTTGCGCAGCTTCAGCACGAGGGCCTAATGAGTTGTTCATATTTTTGGGTAAGCCGAGTACAAAGCCAGTTACTTCATACTCTGTAACCAATTCTTTGACACGTTCAATACCAAAGTCACTTCTGTCTTCATTAATACGAATAATTTCAACGCCTTGGGCAGTCCATCCTAATAAATCGCTCATTGAAACGCCGACCGTTCTTGAACCAATATCCAAGCCCATTAATCTCATTTAATTTCCTACTTTTCTTCTGTATTTAAGTAATTTTTAACTAACTCTTCAACAATTTCATCGCGTTCATATTTTCTAATTAAATTACGTGCGTCATTAAATCTAGGAATATAAGCAGGATCGCCCGATAACAAATAGCCAACAATCTGGTTAATAGGGTTGTACCCTTTTTCTTCTAATGATTGGTAAACAGTTACCAATGTATCGTGGACATCTTTTTTATTATTTTCGTCAAAATTAAAGAACATTGTTTTATCTAATGAACTCATAACGTGGCACCCCCATCAATTTATTAACCTAGCTCTATTCTACTAAAAAAAGGACCATTCGACAATCAAAACAAGCTGATGTAATCAAGCCGTAATATAATAAAGAGTATTTATCTATTTATTATTAGATAAATACTCCTTTAATTATTATTTGGTTTGATTATTTAACCAATTTGCTGCTTCTTTGATTGCATCAGCTAAACCTGCTGGATTTTTACCACCTGCTTGAGCTAAGTCTGGTCGGCCACCGCCACCACCGCCAACAAGTGGCGCAATCGTCTTAATTAAATCGCCCGCTTTTAATCCTGATTTAATGCCATCAGCACTAACTGCCGTAATTAAATTAACTTTACCGTCATCACTTGTTGTTCCAATAGCCAAAACATCTGATAATTCTTGGGTTTTCCATTGGTCAGCCAATTGACGTAATTGAGACATCCCTGAAACTGAAACTTTTGCTGCAATTAACGTTTTACCATTAATTTCTTGTTTATTTTTGAAAACATCCCCAGCTTGTTGGCTAGCAATTTTATCTTCAAATGCTTGAATTTGTTGTTCACTTACTTTTAATGCACTTTGTAATTGTTCAATTTTATTTGAAACTTCTACGACTTTATTTACTTTTACTTGTTGTGCTACTGTTTCTAAGAGTTCGTTACGTCCGTTTAAGAAATCAAAAGCTTCTTTAGAAGTTACTGCTTCAATACGACGAACGCCGGCACCAACACCTGATTCAGAAATAATTTTAAATAAGCCGATTTCACTCGTATTTGAAACGTGCGTACCACCACAGAATTCAATTGAATAATCGCCAATTTTCACAACCCGCACAATTTTTCCATATTTTTCTGAGAATAAAGCAATGGCACCCATATTTTTAGCAGAATCAATATCTGTTTCAACAGTTTCAACAGCTAACTCAGCCCAAATCTTATCGTTAACAATCTTTTCAACTTGTTTTAACTGTTTCTCTGAAACGGAACCAATATTTGTAAAATCAAACCGTAGATAAGTGGGTTCGACTAATGACCCAGCTTGATGTGTATGTTCGCCCAGAACATCTCGCAATGCTTGATCAAGTAAATGTGTCGCCGTATGATTTTTTTCAACTTTTTTATGGAAATCTTGATTAATTTCTAGTGTCACTAATTGGTCTTTTTTCATTGCTGCAAGAACTTTAATGGCGTGTAAATTTTGTCCATTAGGTGCATGTTGAACTTCTTCAACTTCAGCAATAACATTGCCTTCTGTATCTTTGATAGTTCCTTTATCAGCAACTTGTCCACCCATTTCAGCGTAAAATGGTGTTTTTGAAAAAATAACTTGAGCGTTATCACCTGGTTTTATGTTATCTACTAACTCGTTATCCACAATTAAATCAACCACTTTGGCGTCATCCACATTAGCTTGTGTATAACCAACATATTCACTAATTGTTTTAATATCTGTTAACATCCCATTTTGAACACCCATTGATTTAGCATTACTACGTGCAGCACGAGCACGATCCTTCTGCTGTTGCATTTCAGCGTTAAACCCTACTTGATCTACAGATAATCCTTCATCTTCGGCATATTCTTTCGTTAATTCAAATGGAAAACCATAAGTATCGTACAATTTAAAGACACCAGCACCAGTTAGCTCTACTTTATTTTCTTTTTTAGTCGTTAAAATAAGATTATTTAATAACTGTAATCCATCTTTTAATGTTTCATTAAATCGTTCTTCTTCAGAACGAACAATTTTAGAAATATACTCTGATTGTTCTAAAACTTCCGGATAATAATCCTTCATAATATTACCAACAACAGGTACAAGTTGCGTTAAAAATGATCCTTCTATCCCTAATTTTTGTCCATGCATCACTGCACGACGAATTAATCGACGAATAACATAGCCACGTCCTTCATTAGAAGGTAAAGCGCCATCACCAATGGCAAATGAAATTGCACGCGCATGATCTGCAATAACCTTAAATGAAATATCATCTTGGGCATTATCATCATATTTTTTATTATTACTCATTTTTTCAGTTGCATCAATTAAGGGTAAGAATAAATCTGTTTCAAAATTAGTTTTTGCATTTTGGAAAATCGAAACAACACGTTCTAAACCCATCCCCGTATCAATATTTTGATGAGGTAGTGGTTCATAGTTATTTTCAGGTGTGTGATTAAATTCAGAGAACACGATATTCCAAACTTCTAGATAACGTTCATTTTCGCCACCAGGATAATTTTCGTCATCATCCTCAGCTAAGTTATTAAAACTTTGTCCACGATCATAAAAAATTTCTGTATCAGGTCCACTAGGTCCTTGTCCAATATCCCAAAAGTTATCTTCTACTTCTACTAGATGATCCTTTGGTAACTTAACTTCTTCTAACCAGATACGTTTTGCTTCCAAATCTTTTGGGTAAACAGTAACGTATAGTTTTTCAGCATCAAATGCGAACCATTTTTCACTTGTTAATAATTCCCAAGCCCAATTAATTGCTTCTGGTTTAAAATAATCCCCAATTGAGAAATTACCCAACATTTCGAATAACGTATGATGACGTGCTGTCTTACCAACATTCTCGATATCATTCGTACGAATACTTTTTTGGGCATTCGTAATTCTAGGATTTTCTGGTACAACTGATCCATCAAAATATTTTTTTAAAGTTGCAACACCGGAATTAATCCACAGTAATGTGGGATCATCCACAGGTAGTAATGAGGCACTAGGTTCAATTGTATGGCCTTTTTCTTTAAAGAAATCTAAATACATTTGGCGTATTTCAGTACTTGTCATTTTTTTCATAAGTGTGACTTCCCTTCTATTTTTAAGCAAAAAACACCGCTGCGAGTAAGGACGCTTATAGCGCGGTACCACCTTACTTGCAACGATGTTTTAGTCGTTTACCTCTTAAACTCGATAACGTTGAGTGGACGTCATTCTATTAATACTTAACACAAGGCAGCTTTTTTAAATAATCATTTCTCTCAGCAAATGAAATGTTTCTGTTAGGCTATTTAAATTTATCCCTGTTTCTAATAAAAATTATATTGAAATCGACTCAAATTGTCAAATTAAGCTTACGACTCTTTACGATTTTGTTTTCTGTTAACGCGACGATCCATTTGATCTTTACGTTTAATTGCTTTTTGAATCTTTTTCTTATATCCAGGTTTACGTTTTTTCTTCTCTTTTTTAACCATTCCTTTGATTACTGGAGCTAAAGGATCTTTGGTTTGTTTACGATTTTCACGGCGATTACGATCATAAGAATCAACGATTTCACCTTTTTTAATATCTTTAGGTGCAAATTTAATCCCCATTGCTTCTAACTCAGCAATTTTATTTTCTTCATTTGGTTCATATAACGTCATCGCAATACCACTCAAACCGTTACGACCAGTACGTCCAACACGATGAATGAAGAATTCTAAATCATTTGGAATATCATCATTGATGACATGTGAAACACCCTCAATATCAATTCCACGCGCTGCCAAATCAGTTGCGACAACATATTGAAAATCTAAATTTTGAACTTCTTTCATGACACGTTTTCGTTCACGAGCTGGCACATCACCATGAATTTTAGCAACTTTTAAATTCTTACCACGTAAATACTCAACAATTTCATCAACACGTGTTTTTGTATTTGCAAAAATAAGTGCGATATATGGTTGTCCCATCGTAATTAATTGATAAATAACTTCATTACGATCATGACCCTTCGTTGGAATAATCCAGTTTTCAATCGTATCACTAATAACTGATTTAGCTGCAATTTCTTCAACTACTGGGTTCTTCATGTATTTCTTTAAAAATGGTTGTAATTTTTGTGGAATAGTTGCTGAAAACACCATCATTTGAAGATCAGAAGGTAATGCAGATGCAATTTGATCAGTTTCTTTCAAAAACCCTAAATCAAGTGTCATATCTGCTTCATCTACAACTAAAGTTGATGCATTATGAATATCTAAAGCGTTACTGCTCATTAAATCAGCAATACGTCCAGGTGTCCCAATGACAATTTGTGGTTGTCTTCTACTTAATTTATCGATTTGACGCTGTTTATCTGTCCCACCAACATAATTTTGAATATGAATAGGTTCGGGACTAAATTCTGCCAATTGCTTAGCAGCTTCATAAATTTGGTAAGCAAGTTCACGACTTGGTGTCGTAATAACTGCTTGAACCGTATTATTTGAAGGATCAAGTTGATTAAAGATTGGTAATAGGAAAGTATGTGTTTTACCACTACCCGTTTGTGATTGACCTACAACGCTTTTACCCTTTAAAACAACTGGTATTAAGCGTTGTTGAACTTCTGTTGGTACATTAAAATGAATTGCTTCAATCGCTTTTAAAAGATACGATTTCAATCCAAAATTTTTAAAATTTTCTGGCATTTTATTCTCCCGTATATGTCTTAGCTAAATCATCAAGTGATTTAACTATTTCTTCGTACTCTGCTTGGTCTTTAGCTCTTGCACCACTGGCCATGGGATGTCCACCACCATCATGCTCTTTTGCTAACTGATTGATTACAGGACCTTTTGATCGTAATCGAACGCGATAGCTACCATCCTTTTGCTGCACAAAAATTGCCCAACATTGAACTTCAATAATTTTACCTGGTAAAGGTACAATTTGAGATGAACCAGCATCGCCCAACTCTATTGAATCTAGATAGTCATGTGTCAATATGACATATGCTGCTTTATGTTCTGTAATAACTAAATTATCATATACATATCCTGATAACTTAGCGACACCTGCGGTAATATTGTCCATTTTTTGGTTTATTTTAGTAGTTGAAAAATGATAAGTCATTAATTCAGCAACCACTTGCATCGTATGTGCAGTTGTTGCTGAATACATGAATCGACCTGTATCGCCAACAATTCCGGCGTATAACATCCTAGCCGCATCATCAGTAACTACAAGTTCTCCACCAACGCCATCAACTAAATCCATAACTAATTCAGAACTACTTGATGCATTTGTTTTCACCCAAACTAAATCACCATAAACGTCTTCATTGGGATGATGATCCAATTTAATTAGGTAGGCACCACTTGTATATCGATCATCTTCAACTCTTGGACGATTAGCCGTATCAATCACGATGACGAGTGCATTATTATACGTCTCATCAGAAATTTCATCTTGGTCACTAATCCATACTAATCCAGCTGAGGGCGCACCAACTTGATAAACCTTTTTGTCAGGAAAACTAGCACGAATAATTGCTGCTAACCCCGATTGAGATCCAATTGCATCAGGGTCTGGACTTTGATGACGATGAATAATAATCGTATCAAATTGTTTAATTTTTTTTAAAATTTCTAACTCAATTTTCACTTAAATGACTCCTTCTTAGAACTCAAATGGAATATCAATCTCGGGAATAATCCCCACACCATCATTCAATAATTGAACAAATTCAACTGGATTTTGTTCAATTTTGGTAAACGTATTGTAATGAATTGGAACAACCTTTTTTGCCTGTACAAATTCAGCTGCAATTGCAGCATCTTCTAAACCCATTGTATAAGTATCACCAATCGGTAAAAATGCTAAATCAACAGGTTCCATATGATTAACTAACTTCATATCTGAAAATAAAGCCGTATCTCCTGCATGATACAAGACTTTCCCATCAATATGCAATTCAAACCCTGCAGCTACACCTAATGTTCTCGCTGTACCATCAATTACCAAGGCAGCAGTATGCCACGCGGGAATAAGTTTTACTGAACCGAAAGGTAATTTAAGCTGACCACCAAAATTTAAAGGCTCAACAATTAAACCCTCATCTTCAAAATAATTAGCTAGTTCATTGATTGTAACGACTTTAGCCCCTGATTTTTTTGCTAACTCAATTGTATCACCCACATGATCGTAGTGTGCATGCGTCACTAAAATATAATCTGGATTTAATTCGTCAATAGTCGTTTTAACTAACGGATTATCTTTAATGAATGGATCAATTAAGATCGTCAACTTATCGTCAGTAACAATTTGAATACTAGATTGTCCAAGCCATGTAATTTTCATGTTTAGTCTTCTTTCGTTTCCAAAGTTGCTCTTAAGTATAACGGTTATTGAGGCCAATTACAAAGGCTGTTTTGTGTCTTTTTTCCCAAATAATGGTAGTTTCATATTTTCAAAACCAATTGGTGCTAAATTTGTCATCGTTAATCCAAGTAACCTAATTCCCTTTTCTGCACCCAATATATCGTCAAAAATCTGTCGTCCATAAAAATAAATAGTTGCTGCATCATTACGAATAAATTCTTCCAATGTTAATCTTTTTGTTAGCGTCGTAAAATCCTGATAGCGAACTTTAATGACTAACGTTTTCCCATGTTTTTGTTGTTTACTCAACGTTTCTGAAACTAAATGTGCAATATACCTAAGTTGTGTTTCAACTTCATCCGTTGTCATCAATAACTTCCCGTATGTTCGCTCGCTACCAATCGATTTTCTCTCTCTTTGCCACTCGACTGGACGATCATCAACACCTCGTACTCGTTTATATAAGAAGTACCCTAATTTACCAAATTGTTGAATTAATTCAACTTCAGATTTTTCTAATAATTCTTTTCCAGTAAGGATACCTTGATTAATCATTTTTGGTTCTGTTTTTTTTCCAACGCCTCTAAATTTACCAATTGGCAATTCAGATAAAAAAGGAATGACATCTTCTGGCAGAATTAATGTCATTCCAGCTGGTTTATTGTAATCGGACGCTAGTTTTGCTAAAAATTTATTATAAGAAACACCCGTTGAACAGGTTAAATGTAATTTTTGATAGATTTCTCTTTGAATCATGTGCGCTGCTTGAATAGCACTTTTAATTTCTTTTTTATTCTGTGTAATATCAAGATAGGCTTCATCAAATGCAATTGGCTCAATCATTTCTGTATATTCATGAAATATTTCATGAAGCTGTCTTGAAACTTCTTTATATAGTGTGAAATCAGGCGATTTAAAAATAGCTTTAGGACAAATTTCATAAGCTTCTTGGGCTGCCATAGCAGAATGGATACCTAATTTTCTTGCCTCATAATTTGCTGTAGCAACAACACCACGACCACCATTTTTTCTAGGATCCTGGGCAATAACTAATGGTTGTCCAATAAATTCAGGATGTTCACGCTCTTCAATTGACGCATAAAAAGCATCCATATCGACATGGATAATTTTTCTTTTTAATAAATTATCGTCTATTGTAATACCATTTAATTCAGCCATTAGTCCCACATCCTTTTCATGCAATTTTACACGAACGCACGTTCCTTTTCAAATTAATTGCTCTTTATTGTCCATTAAGATATAAAAATACCTCATTATCGTTAAACTTATGTTTAACAATTATGAGGTACTTCATATTATTCACCTATAACAGAATTATCCTTATTTAATTTAAAAATTTTACCTTCTACATTAAGATTATCTTTAATAGACTTTTGTAATTGTAACATTGCCTCATCAATAATTTCATTCTGTTCTTTATTGACAGATTCCATTACCATAACAGCATTTTTTGTATCATCTGTTAACATTGTTCTTTTACCATCTCGCCAATTTAAGCATCTGCAAACTGCTCCATCATCATCATAATATAAAACTTCACCAAGCAGAGCTGGTTCATTTTTATCATCACCTAAAGGATAAAAAGCTTCTCCACCTTTAGCAACACCTAAATGAAGATCTCCTTTGATAGCATCTGTATCTTCACCACCAACAGGTACACCATACTCTAATGAAATACTATTGTACAGGTCAACAAGCGGATTTATTGAACCCACACCTTTACCCTGATCAACTCGTTTAAGTAAAGCTTCAATTGATGAACGAGCACCTTTTTTCTTCTTAAAATTTTGGTATGCTTCACGCCAATTAGCCACGACTAAATTGTCTTTGAATGATTCATTTGTTAAATATTTTTGAGCTTTATCCCCAGCTTGTTCAAGCATGTTATCATAAAAATCGGTTTGATTTTCTTTAGGATGATTATCTATATCTTTTAAAAGCATAATATTAATTTGTGCATCTGGAAAGATGTTCCAAAAATCTTCATCTATAATAATTTTATTCATCATTACTCTCCTTATAAATTTATACTTTTATAATCGCTTTCGTACTATAATACTTCTGATATTTTGTCTATTAAAATAATATTTCCCTAAATAATTAAAATTATCATGCAAGAGTTACTTCAATTAATACCGAAGGATTAACGTTTTTTACTTTTTAGGATCGTATATCCAGTAATTACCATCATCCGTTAATAATTTATCTGAAGCCGTTGGACCCATCGATCCACTTAAATAGTTAGGGAATAACGTTTTATCATCATTATCGTTATGCCATGTCTCTAAAATCACATCGGCTACATTCCATGCCTTAGCAACTTCATTCCAATGAGCAAAATTAATTGCATTTCCATCTAACGCATCCAAAATTAACTTTTCGTATGCTTCTGGTGTTTTAGCTTTTGTTTCAGGTGAATTAACATAATCTAAATTCGTTTTATTCGTGTTAAAGCCTTGCCCAATTTCTTTAGTATTAATCGTCAATCTAAATCGTTCATCAGGTTCAACTGTAATTGTTAATACATCTTTACCTAAATGTTCATGTTCAGCACTTGTTCCAAAAATATTTTTTTCAACATTTTTAAAAACAATATTGATTTCAGTATTTTTCTCGACAAGACGTTTACCACTGCGAACATAAACTGGCACACCAGCCCAACGATCATTGTCAATCATTAAACGACCAGCAATAAATGTTTCAATCATTGAATCAGGTGAAATCTGTTTTTCCTCACGATAAGCCTTTTCGGTTCCTGCCTCATTTGCACCATATTGTCCACGAACAAAGTTTTTATTAACTTCATCAGGTTTTAAGATACGGATTGCTTTTAAAGCCTTTAATTTTTCTTTACGAATTTCTGATGCAACAAATTCTTTTGGCATGTCCATTGTTAATAATGAAACAACTTGCATAATGTGATTTTGGAACATATCACGCATAGCGCCACTCGTTTCATAGTACCCGCCACGTTCTTCAACACCTAATGACTCACTCAACGTTAATTGAATATTATCTATATACTTATTATTCCACAATGTTTGCGTAATAATATTACCAAAACGAATTGCTGGAATATTTTGAATCATTTCCTTACCTAGGTAATGATCAATTCTAAATATTTGATCTTCATCAAAAGTATTTGTAATTTCATCATTTAACTTTTTAGCACTTTCAAAATTGCGTCCAAAAGGTTTTTCAATAATTAAACGGTTGAATCCATTTTTAGTTACTAACTTTTGTGACCCTAAATGAGTCGCAATCGTACCAAAAAATTGAGGTGACATTGCTAAGTAGAACATACGGTTACCTTCAATTTGGTATTTTTCATCAAGTTTATCTGCTAATTTTTTTAAAGTTATATAATGTGCAACATCAGTCACATCATGTGATTGATAATAAAAATGTGATACGAAATCAGCAATTTTATTAGCATCATCGCTAACATTAACTAAAGATTCAGTAACAACGTTTTGATAAAAATCATCTGTCCAAGGACGTCTTGCAGTCCCAATTACAGCAAAGTTGGCATCTAAAAATCCTTTTTCAAATAGTTTGAAAAGAGATGGATACAATTTTCGCTTTGCTAAATCTCCGGTTCCACCAAAGATAATAAATAAGGCCTTTTGTTGAGTTTCCATTATTCCACACCACTCTCATTTTTGAGGTTTCAGTCCTCTTTATTAGTAAAATCAATAGTATAAGTTTACATTTTATTAGTAAAATAAACAAGAAAGTTGGTCTTAAACTAGACAATAAAAAAAGTATTAACTCTGATTAGCACAAAGTTAATACTTGAAAATAATTATTTTTCGTCAGAAGAGAATTTATCTTCTTCAGTTTTTGTTTCAATAACTGCATCAGTAGTTGTTTCTTCCTTAACTGCAGCTGCAGGTTCTACTTTAACTGCGGCAGGAAGGACACGTGCGATTGCTGAGCGTTCAAATGTTAAGAAAATACCGTCACAATCAAGTGTAACAGTTTTTGCCTCTTCATCAAAACTATCAATAACGCCGTGTAAACGACCAATAGTTACTACTGCATCCCCAGGTTTTAATTGGTTCATCATATCTTGTTGTTTTTGTTGTTGTTTTTTTTGTGGACGAATCATCATGAAATACATCAAGACGAATAAAGCCACAATCATTAAAATACTACTATATTGCATTAATAAGTCACCTCTATTTCTTTTTTCTTACTACACAAGGGTATCAAACTTATTGACTGAACACCACAGTTATTCAAAAAAATTTAAAAATTCTTAGGATTTTTATCATAAAATCCATATTGTTCAAAAAATGCTTCACGAAATTCTAATAAGTTGTCATCCATAATAGCTTGACGAACATCAGCCATTAAATGTGTTAAAAAATACAAATTATGATAACTAGTTAAACGAATACCAAATGTTTCATCTGCTTTAATCAGATGACGTAAATAAGCACGCGTATAATTCTTACATGTATAACAATCACAGTTTTCATCTAATGGTCTAAAGTCTCGTTCATATTTCGCATTTTTTACAACAACACGGCCCATTGAAGTCATTGTTGTCCCATTTCTAGCAATACGTGTTGGTAACACGCAATCAAACATATCAATTCCACGTAACACCCCATCAATCAAGGCGTCAGCTGAACCAACACCCATTAGATACCGTGGCTTGTCTTCTGGTAACAATGGCGTTGTGAAATCTAAAACGCGGTTCATTTCAGCTTTTGATTCCCCTACCGATAACCCACCTATTGAATAACCAGGAAAGTCCATTGAAACTAAATCACGCGCACTTCGTTCTCTCAAATTTCGATGACCGCCACCTTGAACAATTCCAAATAAAGCCTGTTCTTTCGGATTCAAATGAGCTTCAAGTCCTCTTTCAGCCCAGCGGCTTGTCCGATCAACTGATTTGCTAATATAGTCATAACTTTCAGAAAATGGTGGACATTCATCAAAACTCATCATAATATCCGCACCTAAAGCATTTTCTATGTGGATCGCTTTTTCTGGTGATAAGAATAATTTTTCTCCATTTAGATGACTTCTAAATTTGACGCCTTCCTCAGTAATATCACGCATCTTTGCTAATGAAAATACTTGAAAGCCACCCGAATCAGTCAAAATACCTTTATCCCAATTCATAAATTTATGTAACCCACCAGCTTCTTGTACGACATCTTCACCGGGGCGTAACCATAAATGATAGGTGTTTGATAAGATAATATTAGCACCAAGTTCGTCTAATTCTTCAGGTGCCATTGATTTAACAGATGCTAGTGTACCTACGGGCATAAACATTGGCGTTGGGAAAGTTCCGTGAGGTGTAATAATTTCACCAAGTCTGGCACCTGTCCGTTTGTCTTTTTTGATTAACCGATACTTAATTGCGGGCTCTACCATTATTAATTCTCCATCCTATTTAATATACATTGCATCGCCGAAGCTAAAGAATCGATATTTAGAATCAACTGCATGTTTATATGCGTTTAAAATATTTTCTCTTCCTGTAAATGCTGCAACCAACATTACTAATGTTGATTTTGGTAAATGAAAATTAGTTATAAATCCTTCAACAACCTTAAATTCATATCCTGGTTTAATGAAAATTTCCGTCCAACCACTGTCAGCTTGAATAGCGCCCTTAAATTTTGAGCCAATTGTTTCAAGTGTCCGAATTGTAGTTGTTCCTGTCGCAATAATTTTACCACCTGATTTACGAACATCATTTAATTGTTGAGCTGCATCCTCAGTTAAACGATAAAATTCACTATGCATTTTATGGTCTGCAATATTCGTTTCACTAACAGGTCTAAATGTCCCTAATCCAACATGTAGCGTTAAATAAACAAGATGAACACCTTTAGCTTCAATCTTTTCTAATAATTCATTTGTAAAATGTAAACCAGCTGTAGGTGCTGCTGCCGATCCAACTTCCTTTGAATAAACCGTTTGGTACATTTCTTGATCTTCAAGCGTTTCTTTAATATAAGGAGGTAGCGGCATTTCGCCAAGTTCATTCAGAATTTCCATAAATATACCCTCATATTCAAAACGAATCATGCGGCCACCATGTTCTAGCTCTTCAATGATCGTTGCCGTTAAGCGGCCATCACCAAAACTAATCACAGAACCAACCTTCATTTTTTTAGCAGGTTTTACTAATGTTTCCCAGTTATCACCATCAGTATTGTTCAATAGCAACACTTCGATGTGGCCACCAGTATCAGGTCTAATTCCATGAATTCTAGCAGGCATCACCCGCGAATCGTTCATTACAAGAGCGTCCCCAGCATTTAATTGGTCAATTACATTATAGAAATAATCATCCTTGATTTTACCTGTCTCATGATCCAAGATTAACATCCGAGATGCATCACGTTCTTCTAAGGGTGTTTGCGCAATTAATTCTTGAGGCAATTCATAATCGAAATCTTCAGTACTTAGTTGTTTAGTCAAAATATCGTCATCCTTCTCTATTTATTCTCGTTAAAGTCATAAGGTCGATTCAAATGTTCATAAGCTTCCATTGTTGCAACTCGCCCTCTTGGTGTGCGTTTTATAAAGCCAATTTGCATTAAATAAGGTTCAACCATTTCAGCAATGGTCTCTGTTTCTTCCCCTATATTGGCTGCTAACGTACTCAAACCAACTGGACCACCTTGATAGAAATCAATCATAGTCTCTAAAAGTTTGCGATCTGTCTCATCTAATCCACGGTTATCCACGGCAAGTAGATTTAACGCATGATCAGCCGTTGCTTGGTTAATTTCACTTTGGTCAGAAACTTCTGCAAAATCACGAACTCTTTTTAATAGGCGATTCGCAATTCGTGGTGTTCCACGTGAGCGTCGAGCTAACTCATGAGCGCCACTTTCTTCAATTTTTGTATTGAAAATATCTGCTGATCGAATGACAATTTCTTGCAAATCAGATTGATTATAATAGGCCATATGTTCAACAATCCCAAATCGATCTCGTAACGGTGCTGATAGAAGGCCCGCCCGTGTTGTTGCACCAATCAATGTGAATGGAGGTAGTGGAAAATGAACGGGATGTGCTGTTGGGCCTTGGCCAACAACAATATCTACAAAAAAATCTTCCATAGCTGAATACAACATTTCTTCAACCATCTTGGGTAAACGATGAATTTCATCAATAAATAAGACATCCCCAGGTTGTAATTCATTTAAAAGTGCCACAAGATCTCCAGATTTTTCAATTGCTGGTCCACTAGTTGTTTTAATTTGCACTTGCATTTCATTTGCAATAACCATTGCAAGTGTTGTTTTACCTAACCCAGGTGGCCCATACAACAATACATGATCAAGTGCCTCTTCACGTTGTCTAGCAGCTTGGATATACACACTTAATTCATTTTTAACCTTATCTTGACCAATGTATTGTGATAAAAATTGGGGACGAAGTGACTTTTCAATGGATTCTTCCTGATTATCTTCCGGTTCATTCGAAATAATCCGTTGTTCTGTCATTTTATCAACCTCCTTTTATTTTTTCATTAATAATTTTAAGCCTTCTCGTAGATAAGCATCCGTTGAGTCTGCTTCGAATGATTCTAGATTCTTACTAATAGCCTTAATCTCACGTTGAGAATATCCTAAAGCAGATAAAGCTTCAAGACTTTCTTTCATAAATGGTGATGCTTGTGCCGGAATGAAATCAAGCGATTGTTGTCCTGGCATTGTGGTTGCTTGACCTTCAATATCATCTAATTTACCTTTTAAATCAAGCACGATTTGTTGTGCTGTTTTTTTACCAACACCTGGAAATTTAATTAAATAACTAACATCTTCTGTATTAATCGCATTAACTAAACCACGATGATCATCATTGGCTAAAATAGCAAGCGCACTCTTAGGACCGATTCCTGAAACATTCAATAATTTTTCAAATAATTTTTTTTCATCTAAATCGTAAAAACCAAATAACGTCATATCATTTTCACGAATAGCCTGATAAACAAAAATTTTAACAACTTTTTTTGAATCTTCTTGGTACCTAAATGGGTTAGCAACAAAAATTTGATAGCCTATTCCATTAACTTCTAAAACAAGATAAAAAGGTGTTACAGCCGTTATTTGGCCCATAAAATACTCATACATATTATTTTCCCACTTTTCCTAATCTACATGAATCTGCTTTTAATAGTGTACCATAGACCACTTATTTATACAGTTATCGCTTTTCTTACAAAAAAATCAATTATCACCAAATATTTGGCAACAATTGATTCTTAGCCTAACCTTCGTGACCGGTTTGATGTGAATCTTGAATTCGTTTAAAGAAATGTTCCATGTCTTGATTAGAAAAATGAACTAAAACTGGTCGTCCATGTGGACAATTAAATGGATTTTCAACATTTTTTAGCTCACTTATCAATGCCTTAGCTTGTCGATCATCAAGGTGGTGATTTGCTTTGATTGCCCTCTTGCAACTCATCATAATCGCCGCTTTTTCTCTAAATTCAGCAATCACTATTTTCCCATCTGTGAGTAAGTAATCAATCATTTCTCGAATCGTACTTTCTTCTTGCCCTTCTTTAAACCAGGTTGGATGCTGTCTAATAATGAAACTATTTTGTCCAAATGGTTCAAGGATGAGTCCGATTTTTTCCAATATATCGGTATGTTCAGTAATAATTATAGCTTCACTTACTGTATATTCTAGAACAATCGGTACCAATAGATTTTGCAAGTCACTAGAAACGTCACCAATTTGCTTACGATAAAACTCATAATTAATACGTTCTTGTGCAGCATGTTGGTCTAATATATATAACCCGTCTTCCGATTCTGTAAATAAATAGGTTCCATGCATTTGGCCAATATATTTTAAATCAGGAAACCTTTGTTCACTCTTTTTCGTGGTAGCTATTTCTTCATCATTCTCTTTCTGTACATCGCCTGTTTCATCCGGCGTAACAATAGAAAATGGTGCCACATTAATTTCATTAGCATATTGTGTCTCAAATGTGCTAACTCGTTTCGAATCCAATTGTTCAGCAACTTGAATTGAGATTGGTTCAATATTCCTTGATAAATGATTTAAATTTTCGCCAATTGTAATCTTAGGTTCACCACTTGTTACTGCATCCGTTTGTACTGATGAGAATTTAGGCTTAGCTTGATATTTACTTGAGGCTTCATTCAAATCAAATTGTAATTGATCCGTATCTATTTTTTCACGTTTCTTAGAACTTAAATTCTCTAATGCTTCCGGAATTAAATTTTCTTCAGCAATACGTTCATAGATAATCTTTTTTATAAGTTCAGTTAATTCTGGTTCTTTACTCAATCTTACTTCCTGCTTAGTTGGATGAACATTCACATCAACTAGCATGGGATCTAATTGAATATTCAAAATTGTAATCGGATAGCGTCCAACCATTAATTTTGATCCATATCCTTTAATGATTGCTTTATTTAAATTAACATTTTTAACGTAACGTCCATTAATTAAAATAGATATAAACTGTCGGCCAGCACGCGTTAATTCTGGCAGTGATGTATAACCGCTAATCTTAAAATCTAAATCATGACCCTTAAATTCAAGCATTTGGCGTGCACTTTTGACCCCATAGATAGCTGAAATAGTTTGTTTCAGTTGGCCGTTTCCAGTTGTTTTCAAGACTTCTTTACCATCATGTGTTAAAGAAAATGAAATATTTGTATGGCTCATTGCTAATCGGTTCATCATGTCGCTAATAATTGACATTTCAGTTTGCAAAGACTTTACATATTTTAAACGTGCAGGCGTATTGTAAAATAAGTCAGAGACTGTTATTTCTGTTCCTTTACGACTAGCAGATGATTTTTCATCTACTATCTCACCACCGTTAACAGCAATAACAGCCCCAGGTTGCCCTTCAATAGCTGTATTCAAAGTCACTTTAGCAACTGATGCAATACTTGGTAAAGCTTCGCCACGAAATCCTAGCGTACTGATTTTAAATAAATCTTCTCTTGAAGTAATCTTACTTGTGGCATGACGTTTAAAAGCATTCTGCAGTTGGGATGCCTCAATGCCATCTCCATTATCAATGACTTGAATTAATTTAAGCCCAGCTTCCTCAACGACTACATCAACTTGTGTGCCATGCGCATCAATCGCATTTTCAACTAATTCTTTTACAACAGATGCAGGTCTTTCAACTACTTCACCAGCAGCTATTTGATCCGCTAAAATTGTGGGCAGTTCAATTATTTTTGTCATTCATTCACCTTCAGTTCTATCCGTTCAATTTTTCTTGCCAGTCATATAAGACGTTCATAATATCTCTTGGCGTCATGTTCATCAAGTTAAGTGCTTTAAGTTCATCCACAACTGCTAACTGGTCCTTTGACAAGTTTTCGTTAACAAATAAAGATAACTGCGTATCATCTTCATTGATGGTTGTTGGTAATTCTTTTTTACTATCTGATTGTTTATTTTTTAGCTCTAAATCATCTAAAATTAATGTTGCACGGCTTAACAATTCTGCTGGCATTCCCGCCAATTTAGCAACATGAATCCCATAAGATTTATCTGCAGGTCCTTCTTGAATTTTATGTAAGAAAATTAATTCACCATTTTCTTCAATAGCACCTACATGGACATTTTTTAAAGAACTAACGGTTTCTTCAAGTATCGTTAATTCGTGATAATGTGTCGAAAAAAGTGTTTTGGCATGTACATGTTTATCCACATACTCGATAATCGCTTGTGCGAGTGCCATACCATCATAAGTTGCCGTTCCCCTACCAAGTTCATCAAATAAGATTAAACTATTCTCAGTCGCATTTTCTAAGGCTTGATTAGCTTCTTTCATTTCAACCATAAACGTACTTTGACCTGAAATTAAATCATCTGCTGCACCAATCCGAGTAAATATTTGGTCAAATATTGGCATTTTAGCCGCCTCTGCAGGTACGAAACAACCGATTTGAGCCATCACAACCGTTAATGCTAATTGACGCATATACGTACTTTTACCTGACATATTAGGTCCTGTAATCAATAAAATATCAAGTGTTTCAGGCATTCTAACATCATTTGGTATATAGCTTTGTTTTCCCATCACTTTTTCAACTACAGGATGCCAACCAGCTGTGATATCCAATTGATGACCTTCTTTTAATAATTGTGGTTTTACAAAATGTGAGTCTTCACTAACAACCGCGAAACTTTGTAAGACGTCTAACGTGGCAATTCCTTGAGCTAATATCTGTAATCGTTCAATTGATTTTTTAACAATATCTCTAATTTCGACAAACAATTTATATTCTAAATCCATCGCTTTACTCTCAGCACCTAAAATAATACTTTCACGTTCTTTCAGTTCAGGTGTGATATAACGTTCAGCATTAGTCAACGTCTGTTTTCGTTCATAACGGTCTTTTGGAACATTAATAATATTAGATTTTGTCACTTCGATAAAATAACCAAAAACACGGTTAAATCCAATTTTAAGATTTTTAATCCCCGTTAGATTTCTTTCTTTGGCTTCCATTTCAGCTAACCATTGTTTACCATTTTTCATTGCATCTTGATAAATATCTAATTTATCATTATACCCCGGTTTAAATAGGTGACCATCAGTCACTGATAAAGGTGGTTCATCAACAATGGCACGTTCTATTAAATTAGAAATATCATCGACTGGATCTAATTTATTGATAACATCAGAAAAAGTACCATCGTCAATTTCGTCTAAAACATATTTAATTTTAGGAACTTGTTTAAGCGATAATTTAAGTTGAACTAAATCTCGCCCATTTACGCTACCAAAAGCGACACGTCCTGCCAATCTTTCTAAATCATAAACTTTAACTAACTCTTCTTGTAACGTACTTCTTTCAAAATAATGGTTAATCAATAAATCAACCTTATTTTGACGGTCTAAAATTTCAGCATAGTTAATAAGCGGTCTATCAATCCACTGTTTAAGTAAACGACCACCCATAGCTGTTTTTGTGTCATCTAATAACCACAATAAAGTACCTTGCTTCTTGCCCGTTCGAATATTTTGCATTAATTCTAAATTATATTTTGAATAATGATCCATTTTCAAGAAAAAATCAGGCTCATAATGAACTGCTTTTTGTAAATGATCTAAACTTCGTTTTTGCGTAACTGAAAGATACGTTAACAAGTCAGTTACAACCGAGATTTCTAGTGAATCTGTTAAATCTTGAATCGCATAACTTGATTCAGCATGATTTTCAACAATTTCTTGTTTAGAAAGCATAATATTTAATTTTTCTAATGTTTCGATTGTTTCATCAGACAAACTATCATTAATCACAATTTCTTTAGTTCTCAAACTCATTATTTCATTAATTAAATTATCTAAATTATCTAAGCGACTCGTTTTTAATTCACCTGTTGATAAATCAACATAAGCAAATCCAAAACTATTGTTGTCTTCTATAATAGCTGTTAAATAATTATTTTCTTTAGACTCCTTCGCACCGTTATCCATCGTTGTTCCTGGTGTTACTAGCTGAATAACTTCACGTTTAACCATACCTTGAGCTAATTTAGGATCTTCAACTTGTTCACATATTGCGACTTTGTATCCTTTTTCAACTAAAATATCGATATAATTTTGAGCAGCATGATGCGGTACGCCACACATTGGAATAGGATCATCAGCTTTTTTATTACGTGTTGTTAACGTTAATTCGAGTAATTGCGACCCTTTAACAGCATCATCATAAAATAGTTCATAAAAATCACCAAGACGATAAAACAAAAAAGCATCAGGATACTGTGCTTTAATGTCAAAATATTGTATCATCATTGGCGTTAGTTTTGTTTTTTGCGGCATAGTCGAGATGCCCTCCTATCTCTAAATTAATCCATAAAAGGATGGTCATCATTAATTAATACAGGGAATATCTTTTTAGCATGTCCCGTTTTGTCATCAATATCTATCACACAAGCAGATAACGTTTTACGACCTGTTTCATCCACTTCAAATCGTGTTGGCATTTGCGATAAAAAGCGACCAATTACATTTTCACGTTTCATTCCTAAGATACCATCGTATGGTCCTGTCATACCAACATCTGACATAAAGGCAGTTCCTTTAGGTAAAATACGCGCATCATTAGTAGGCACATGTGTATGCGTACCTACTACCGCAGATACTTGACCATCTAAGAACCATGCTATAGCTTCTTTTTCACTCGTTGTTTCAGCATGAAAATCAATAAAAATGAAATCAGTCTCTTTTTTGACTTCTTCTAAAATATCTTGAACAACTGCAAACGGATCATCTGAAGGAGACATAAAAACACGTCCTTGCAAATCAATCACAGCTAATTTTTGCTGATTAATATTAATAATTGTATGTCCAATCCCAGGTACTTGGTTTGCTGAGAAGTTAGCTGGTCTAATTAATTTTTTTGCACCACCAATAAAATCTTGAATATCTCTATTATCCCAAGTATGGTTACCCATGGTTACAACATCAGCACCTGTTTGAAGGAATGCTTTATAGACAGATTCATTAATACCTCTACCCTTCGTTGCATTTTCACCATTTACAATGGTAGCCTGTGGATGAAATTTTCTTTTTAATTTTGGTAAATACTCTTTAATCATTTGTTGACCTGAATCGCCAACGACATCTCCGACAAATAATAAACGCATGGTTGTCCTCTTTTCTTATATATAAAACTAGTTTAACATTTTTTCTTTTTAATAGACAAAAAATGATGATTTAAGAAATTAATCTTAAATCATCATTTTTTTATTTAGCATACTCAATTGCTCTTGTTTCTCGAACGACAGTCACTTTAATATGTCCTGGGTATTCGAGTTCATCTTCAATTCTGTTTTTAATATCTCGAGCTAAGACAGTTGCTTGAATATCATTAACTTCATTTGGCGTGACAATAACACGTACTTCACGACCAGCTTGAATTGCATAACTTTTCTGTACACCTTTAAATTCATGTGTAATATCTTCAAGTTTTTCAAGTCTATGAATATAATTTTCTAACGATTCACTTCGTGCGCCTGGTCTTGCAGCTGAAACAGCATCTGCCGCTGCAACAAGAATAGCAATAGTATATTTAGCTTCAACATCACCATGATGTGAAGCTATAGTGTTGATGACAACATCATTTTCTTTATACTTCTTAGCTAATTCAAGGCCAATTTCCACATGTGAACCATCAACTTCATGATCAACTGCTTTACCAATATCATGTAACAATCCTGCGCGTTTTGCTAATGTAACATCTTCACCCAATTCAGCGGCTAACACACCTGCTATTTTGGCAACTTCAATAGAATGGCTTAACACATTCTGACCATAACTTGTACGATAATTTAATCGACCAATTGTTTTAATTAAATCAGGATGAATTGTATGAAGTCCGAGATCAAAGGTTGTTTGTTCACCTAATTCACGAATTTTTTCATCCATTTCTTTACGTGATTTTTCAACCATTTCTTCGATTCGTGCCGGATGAATCCGACCATCTTGAATTAATTTTTCAAGAGTCATTTTGGCAATTTCACGACGAATTGGATCAAACCCACTTAAAACGACTGCTTCTGGCGTATCATCGATAATTAAATCAATCCCTGTTAAGGTCTCTAATGTTCGAATGTTACGTCCTTCGCGGCCAATAATACGGCCTTTCATTTCATCATTTGGCAAGGTAACTAATGAAACAGTTGTTTCAGATACCATGTCAGCTGCACTTCTTTGAATAGCTTGAGCAACTAAATCTTTAGCATTACGATCAGCTTCTGATTTAGCTTGCTTATCACTTTCCTTAATCATAACAGCTCGTTCATGACTTAATGATTCTTTCGTATCGTCCATAATAATAGTCTGTGCTTGTGTTTGTGTTAGAGAAGCAACTCTTTCAAGTTCTTCTTGTTGTTCCTGAATCAGTGAAGTAGCTTCTTGTTGTTTTGTGTCAACAAGTTTTTGGTCAGACGTTACTTTTTTCTCTTTGTTCTCAAGCGTTTGTTCTCGTTTATCTAGTGCGCCATCTTTACGATCTAAAGTTTCTTCACGTTGAATTACTCGATTTTCTTGCTTTTGAATTTCTGAACGTCGTTCCTTTAACTCATTGTCTATTTTATCACGATAACTTTGACTTTCTTCTTTAGCCTCTAAAACAGCCTCTTTTTTCTGAGTCTCAGCATCTTTCTTTGCACTTTTTAAAATACCTTCAGCCGTATGCGTTGCGACATCAAGTGTTTTTTCGAAATTTGACTTTCTATATGCAATTCCAATAAAAATTCCAACAACTAAAGCAATAATAGCGATGATAGCGAGGATTAATACGGTTGTTATAGATCCCATAAAAGTCCACCTCCGCATCATCAAATAATGATTAATTTAACTAATCATAAATTTTTAGATGTTTTTTATTTTGTTCATATACACTTTAGTATTTTACGGTTAATTGCCCCCCGCTGTCAACAACAATCCATTGCCAAATTTAATTATTTACTCATTAATTTCATCAAATATCCATTTAAGTCCACTTAGAACACTTCTTTGTCTAATTGTTTCTCTATTTCCAGCAAAATGAAATTGTTTTGCAATAACGGGACTATTTTTAATTGCTAATCCAATCCAAACCGTTCCAGCTTTCTGATTTTCAAGCTCATCTGGACCTGCAACACCAGTAAATGAAATAGCAATATTTGTTTTCATTTTATTTTGTGTTTGTTGGGCCATTTGTTTAGCGGTTTCTTCACTAACAACACCATATTTTTTAATATCTTCAGTCGAAATACCTAAAATATCAGATTTGGCTGTATTAGCATATGTTATAAATCCACCATCATAAATTTTTGAGACACCTGGTATTTCTGCTAATGTACTTTGAAATAATCCAGCTGTTAAACTTTCGGCTGCAGAAATAGATAAGTTTTTTTCAATTAATTTAGTTACAACAATATTTTGTAACGAATTGTCATCCCCATAGCCATAGAAATAATCACCAACTTTGGAAAGTACATAAATCTCCATTTCGTTAATTAATTCTACAGCTGATTTTTTGTCTGTAGGACTTGCCGTAATTCGCAAAGTGACCTCATTTGTCTTGGCGTATGGTGCAATAGTAGGATTAGTTTGTGAATCAATTATCTCTTTTAATTCAGTCACCAATTTAGATTCACCAATGCCATAAAAACGTAAAACTTTTGATTCAAGATGACTATTTAAGTTATATTCTTCTTTTAATAGCTGTTCAACTTCCTTATTAAACATTGTTTTCAATTCCTTAGGTGGTCCAGGTAATAATAAGAAATCACACGAATCACCTTTGTAAAAATCACCAACAGCCATTCCAGCATGATTTTTAATTGGTTTTGATCCTTCTATATACAAAGCTTGTAATTTGTTGTTTTCAGTCATTTGACGACCCGTTTGTGTAAAATGATCTTCTATTTTTAACATGGCGTCCTTATTTTCAACTAACTTCTCATTTAAAAATTTGGCGACCATCTGCTTCGTTAAATCGTCTTCTGTTGGTCCTAAGCCACCAGAAAGGATAACCAAATCATTTCGTTTTGAAGCCAGTTCAATTGCCTCTAACATTCGTTCTTCATTATCCCCTACAACTGTCTGATAAAATACATTTACACCTAAATCAGCTAATTTTTCAGCTAAGAAAGCACTGTTCGTATTTACAATTTGTCCTAATAATATTTCTGTACCAACCGCAATTATTTCTGCATGCATGATGTTGCCTCCTAATTTAATTAAAAAAGACTAAAACGGTTAAATGTTTTAGTCTAAATATTTTTATTTTTCAAATGAATCTGAGAAAATAGCTCTATTTTGAACAAAGTAATCAATACCTGAATAAACAGTAAAGAATAAACAAATATAAAGAAAAATGGCAGCCATAGGTACATTAATTGCTGCAAATAACACATTATTTAAAAACAATAAAATAATAGCTATCATTTGGGTTGTTGTCTTAATTTTGCCTGGCATAGCTGCAGCCATAACTTCCCCATCATTTTCAACAATAATCAATCGTAATCCTGTTACCGCAAGTTCGCGACAAACAATAATTGCAGCTACCCATGCAGGTACTTGGTTAAATGAAACAAGGATAACAAATGCAGTCATTACAAGCATTTTATCTGCCAATGGGTCTGCAAATTTGCCAAAATTAGAAACTAAATGTTGGCGACGTGCAATTTGACCATCTAAAAAATCTGTTAATGAGGCAGCTGCAAAAATAATTGCACCAATTAGATGTGTCACCTGAATCTGTGTACCAACCCAAGTAACCATTCCCCAATCAATTGGTAATAACAATACAAGCATGAAGATTGGAATTAAAATAATCCGCACAACCGTTAATTTATTTGGTAAATTCATAATGATCCCCTTTTTCAAAAATTGCCAACAACATAGTATCCGTTGTTGACAATTCTGGCTTATTTAATATTTACAGTAACTGTTCTAACTTGTAGAGTTGCATTTGTTTTCATAAAATTAAATTTTTTACCGTTAATCGTGATACTCATAGCTGGTGCATTACCAAAGCTAAAGACAAATGACTTTGTACCGGCTGGGATTGTAACAGTATCCGTTGCATCTGAGACAAGTGTTGCTTGCCATAGTTGTGTGCCATCAGCCGTAATTGAGCTCCAAGCAGCACTACCAGAAGCTACTAATTTAACTTTAGAAGTTGTTGGTGCATTTTCCATTGTGTAAACAGTGTTTGTTCCCGCATCTGAAACATATGTTAATTTTTGCGTTTTCTTATCAGATGAAGAACTAGCCTTTACTGATTCAGAACTAGAAGTTTTAGTTTTTGAGTCAGTTGAAACAGATACTTTAGAACTTGAACTTTCAATTTGAGTATCTGTATCTTTACTATTCAATGTCACACCATAAATTGTACCCAAAATCCCTAAGACAATCACAACAATAATAATTGTTGGCAAGTACGACATAAACTTATCAAAATTACCGTCTTTTGGTAGTTTAGCAGACTTTTCAGAACGTGATACTTGTTCCTTTGCAACGACTGTTTCTTGTGTATCTGGAAGTGTTTCATTGAATTCTTTTAATAATTTATCCCCATCCAAATCAACCGTCTCTGCATATTGTTTAACAAATGCTCGAACGTAAAAATCTCCTGGTAAATCAGAAAATTTTTCATCTTCAATTGCAATCAAATAACGTTTTTGAATTTTCGTCATTTGTTGTAAATCATCTAACGTATATCCTTTATTTATTCTCGCTTCTTGTAATGTTTTTCCAATTTCACTCATGTCTAATTCTCCACTTAGTTTAATAGTTAATCTTCTAACAATCAGTATAACATAATCGTCATGTCCAATTTGTTAAAATTTTATTATTTTATTTCAACCATCCGCCTGAAACATAAATCGTTTGACCGGTGAGGTACCCTGCCTCTTTGGCTAATAATTGTTTTACCCAAAATCCAATTTCTTCGGGATGTGCGAAACGTCCCATTGGAATTTCACTTGAGATATCTTTCTTTGCATCTTTCGAAAATTGTTGATTCATTTTTGTATCAACTGCGCCTGGTGCCACCACGTTAACCGTAATACCTAACGAGGCAACTTCTTTACTATAAGCATTGGCAAAGGACGATAACGCACCTTTTACAGTACTGTACAGTACTTCCATTGGGCTACCAACGCCTCCATAAATTGACCCAATAAATATAATTCGGCCAAAATGATTTTGGGCTAACTTTGGTTCCAATTTCTGAATTAATGCCAATGGTGTTTGAACTTGCATCTTCATCATTTTATCTAAATCAGACATTGGGGCTTCATTGAATAAATGGTAAGAAGTTGTTCCTTCAGCAAATATTACAGCATCTACGGCAAATAGTTGGGATATCACTGGATCAACATTAGTCGCTGTCATATCAAATTGTAACGGCAAAAAATCTTGTTTTGGATATTTTCCCCTCAACTCTTGTGTTAATCCCATAATTGCTTCATCATTTTGATAATAATGCATTGTTAGCGACCAACCAATATCTGCCAATTGTCTTGCAATCATTTGACCAATATCACCAGACGCTCCAAAGATAACTGCCCAACTCATTTAATCATCCTCTTTAGCCATAATTTGGTAGACACTAATTGCTTCAGAACGAATAAAATCTTTAGCTCCTTGGCGAACTTGATCTAATGTCATATTTTCAATAATTGGTGCCCTATCAAAAACAGTGGCATCATCAAACAAATCACCATCATACTGATTTGCAATGCTCTCAAGTGAGTTCATCGATTGAATGGATTGACCTAACATTTCACGTTTAGCCAATTCAAACTGGGCCTCAGCCCCTGAAAGGTACTCTGACGCATTCTCTAAAATATGAATAATGGCATCCGATAACTTTTGAGGGTCATCAGTATCACCACTAATACTTGCAAAATGGAAGCCACGTTCAATTTCAAATTCATAGCCAAAGGAATCATCTAACGTCCCTTCATCATATAATTTCATATATTGAGGGGCCGTGTCACCAAACAAAAGATAAAGAAGCATATGGATTGTCTCTTTGTATTTCAAGCCGTTACGGCCTTCTGGAACATTATCTAATCCTTTTATACCAACAATTGTTTTAGCACGTTGAATGGCCATCTCAGTTGCACGATATGGCATGATGTCTGAACCGTCTACTTGAGTTTCTGGAATTAATCGTTTAATTGTTTCTGCTGCTTCTGGAAACTTTTTATGATTTTGATTATTTTTAATTAAATCTAAAGTTTCTTCTGGATCAACATTTCCTACAATAAATAAATTCATATTACTTGGATGATAAAATGTTTCATAGCACTTATATAAATCATCTGCCGTAATTTTATCGATTGATTCAATTGTTCCAGCGATATCACTGCTAACCGGGTGATTTGGGTAAAGGTTACCTAAAATACCAAAGTATAAACGCCAATTAGGATCGTCGTCATACATTTGAATTTCCTGTCCAATAATTCCCTTTTCTTTTTCAACTGTTTCAGGTGTAAAATACGGATCTTGCACAAAATCTAGTAATGTTTCAATGTTTTCAGGAACATGATTAGAGCTTGAAAATAAGTAGCTCGTTCGTGTAAAGCTTGTGAAAGCATTTGCACTAGCACCATATTCTCCAAATAAATCAAACGCATCATGATCTGCTTTTTCAAACATTTTATGTTCTAAAAAATGGGCGATACCATCCGGTACATGAACAACATCTTCTTCACCAATTGGTACAAATACACTATCAACTGAGCCATAATTTGTTGTGAATATACCATAAGTTTTATGAAAACCTTTACGAGGTAATATATTTACTTTCAAGCCATTTTCCAAAGTTTCTGTATATAATATTTCGTCAAACTGCGGGTATTCTAATGTTTTCATTAATTAATTTCCCCATTCAAAAAGAAGATTGCTTGTAATTTAACATTACGAGCGATAGCTTGAACGGCAGCTTTATCCACGCTATTAATGCCGTCTATCCACTCTGTTGCACTAACTTCTGTGCTTGTTAATTGATCAATCATCGATTGATTAATTAACGCCATTTGTGAGTCAAGACTACTTTGATATTGGTTAATCATTGTCATTTTTGTTTTATTTAATAGTTCATCACTAATGTCACCTGCGATAATATCATCTAATTGTTGTTGAACAATTTCGATAACTTTATCTTTATTTTGTGGTTCAATGCCTGTTTGTACAGTTAAAATACCTCTAAATGTATCTAACGAGCTACTTGCATAATAAGCCAAACTAGCTTTCTCACGAACATTTACAAATAACTTAGCTAGTGGTGAACCGCCAAAAACGCCATTGAAAATAAGACCCGCATAGTACCCATTTTCTCTGTAATAAACTGGTAACTGATATGCCAGATTTAATTTACCCTGAGTCACTGCTTGCGTTTCTGTTTTAGTCACAACTTCTTTAATAGCTTGATCATAGAATATAGGTATCATTTTAAAATCTCGAGGTTTAAAAGGCAACGTTTTAACAATAGTTTCAGTTTCTGATTCATCTAATTCACCAAGGACGAAAATGTCTACTCGATTAGTTGTAAGCATTTGTTTGTAGTAATCAAATAAGCTAGTTGCAGTTATCTTTTCAATATCTTCTACAGTCCCATAGCTAGGAATAGCTTGATCGTTTTGAAAGTAAAGTTTCTGTAATTCTAATCCTGCGTACGATTGTTTATCATCACTAATACTTCTGATAGACATCATCAAATTTTCCTTTTGGCGTTTAAATGTTTCTTCGTCAAAATGGCCATCAGTCACATTCGGATTGAAAATAATTTCTTTGATAAAAGCAAATATTTTTTTTAAACTTTCTGTTTTATGTTCTAAGAATTTATCGTTTACACCGTTTAAAATTAAACTTATTAAGTGAAAGTTTCCTTTTTTACTAACAGTGATACCAAAACTTGCACCATAAAGTTCTGATAATTTTTCGGCTAATTTTTGTTGAGATGGATATTCTGCACTACTAATTTCTAATAAGTTAGCTAATAGCATACGTTCTGCAGATTCTTTTCCGGTTAAAGGTGCTATAAAATTAATAACGATTCTATTCGTTTTAAATTGACTATTTTCAATAACAGTTAAGTTGACACCTGTTTCTAATTGTTTACGCACGAAAATGTGCCTCCTTTTAAATCGGATGTTCTTTTACCATGATAATTGAAAGACTAGTGAAACACAAATTTAATTGTTTCGTAATCTGTTTAGGCTAAACAAAAAAACTGAAAGCCCTAATTAGGACCATCAGTTTCTTCATTTATCAACACTTTGCGCGGCTTACTTCCCTCTGGCGGTCCAACGATTCCTTTTGCTTCCATTTCATCAACAATTCTAGCAGCTCGATTGTAGCCAATCCTAAAACGTCTCTGTAACATGGATACACTGCAAGATTGTTCATGAGTCACTAATTTAACAGCGTCCCCAAATAATTCGTCTTCTGAATCAGACGCTGATCCTGAGTTAGCTGTTTCTTCATCAGTCACAATCATCGTTTCATCGTATTGTGGTTCTTGCTGATTTTTAATAAACGAAATAACACTTTCAACATCTTTATCTGAAATGTAAGCATCTTGTACACGAATGGGTTTATTTAGCCCCATTGGTAGGAATAACATATCCCCACGACCTAAAAGCTTTTCAGCACCATTACTATCAATAATTGTTCTCGAGTCAATCCCACTGGAAACAGCGAAAGCCATACGTGATGGTACGTTAGCTTTAATCAATCCTGTGATAACATCAACAGATGGACGTTGCGTTGCCAAAATCATATGGATTCCAGCTGCTCGAGCCATTTGTGCTAAACGAATAATCGCATCTTCAACCTCATTCGAGGCTACCATCATTAAATCTGCCAATTCATCAACAATGACAACAATATAAGGTAACGTTGCTCTTTTTTGTCCGTCATCTGCGTTTTCTTGCATAATCATTTGATTATATCCAGAAATATTACGTTGACTAGCATCTGCAAACAATTCGTAGCGTCGCTCCATTTCAGAAACAACCTTATGTAAAGCTCGTGATGCTTTTTTAGGATTTGTAACAACCGGCGTTAATAGATGTGGAATACCATTATAGACACCTAACTCTACTTTTTTAGGATCAATCAACATAAACTTAACCTGATTTGGTTTCGTATTCATCAATAAACTTGTGATAATGCCATTAATTGCAACTGACTTACCACTACCAGTTGAGCCAGCAATCAATAAATGCGGCATCGTTGTTAAATCTGCTGTTACCAATTGGCCTGAAACATCGCGACCTAAAGGAACTTCGAGAACTTTATCTGGTGTTGGATTCTTTTGTTGAGATTCAATCACATCCCTGAATGAAACCATTGATACTTTAGAATTTGGTACTTCAATCCCAATAAGTGATTTTCCAGGAATTGGTGCTTCAATTCGAATATCTTTGGCAGCAAGTGCTAAGGCTAAGTCATCCGCAAGGTTAACAATTTTACTAACTTTAACACCAATTGCCGGATGTAATTCATATTCAGTAACAGATGGTCCTAAACTCACACTTTTAATTTCAACATCAACACCAAAGCTTTCAAATGTTTGCTTCAATATTTTTGTGTTTTTTTCAATTGTTTTATATTCGCCACTTTGGTCTTCTTTTGGAATTTTTGTAAGTAATGTAACTGGTGGTAATTGGTAATCTTCATTATCATCAGCCACTGTACTTGATATTATCTTAGGATCATCTTCTGAATCTAATTCTGAATCTGGTTCTTGTTGCGTAATGATAGGTGGTTCATCAACGGTCACTTCTCGTTCAGTTTTTATTTCCTTTTCTTCAGTTCTATGGTCAATTACAGGTTTTAATTCTTCTTCATCTTGTTCTGCTTTATTTTCTTTTCTTTCTTCTTTAAAACTATCTATTGCTACTTTCATTCGGCGAAAACCTTCTCTTGTCCAAGCAATAATTACGTTTAGATAGCGTTGAACAGTATACATAACTTCTGAAAAAGAGAGATCAAAAAAAATAAATAATCCGGCTAAGATGAAAAGTACACTAACAATATAGGTGCCTGCTTGTGAAATTAAGAAGTACGATAATTGGTATAAGCTTGCCCCTATCATTCCACCGCCAACTGTTGAACTAACTGCAGATTGTCGAAAATCGGAAACAAGTGTCTGCCATGTATATTGAATAAATTGGCTATGCACCGATGAGTGCCCAACAAACCAGGCTTCAAGAAAGACTAAAACACCAACATATAAAATAACGGATCCCCAATTAATTCTTTTCTTAACTTTGGGCTCTTTTCCCATAATCATTAAGTAACTTCCATATACACCGAGAATTAATAATGCGAATTGATATGTATTACCAACAAACAAACGGAAAACGTTAGCAAATAAAGCACCCAAATATCCCAGTGCTAGCACACCAAATATTCCAAACAATAAAAATATAACACCAATTATATTTTTAGAAAATTTGTATTGAACTGTTTTTTTTGTTGTTCTTTTTTTTCTTTTCTTTTTTTGAGCCAAAACAGTTCCTCCTTCTGTTAAAATAGATACTCAATTATACCATATCTTAATTACCTTCCGTGTCATTGTCTAGTCATTTCCACAAAAAGAGAGTTAATAACAATTATGTTATTAACTCTCTTTTTTGGCTGTAATTTCTTTGCCATCTTTAACTAACAGTAACCCTTGATATAACTGTAAATCATCACCACAATCTGAACAATAATCCATTTGTTCCTCATTCCAAAATGCTGTCAAAAATTGACGTTTACTTTTTTGATGGCTAAATTCAGTGGTAAATGCGCTAGATTGTTCCTCAAAAAAAGCCATCGCTTCATCCATTGAATCAAAATCAACTGTTTTTTGAATATGACTTTTCCAATCATCAAAAAACCACCATGGTTCATCAAATCCAAACATTGTTATTACTTGAAACAAGTTAGCTCACACCCTTCCATTTTATAAAATGACTGTTCATCATAAATACCGGTTTATTTCTTAACCCGAAGCAAGTATAACCCATTTATGAATTTCTAGTCTATAAAATGCTCAAGCTACTTATTTTAGCTTATCATTTTCATACGTGTGTGTTTTATCTAGATTTAAAAAGTCTTGTTGTCTAAGTGTTTCATAAATTACAATAGCAGCTGAATTAGATAAGTTTAAGGCACGAATGTGCGTATCATCTTGTGGAATTCGGATTGCTTTCTCTTCATTTTGGCGCATAAAGTTTTCAGGAAGACCTGTTGTCTCTTTACCAAACAAGAAGTAATAGTCCTTATTCACATCAGAATAATCTACTTGTGAATAAGTTTGCGGTGCAAATTTTGAAACCAAAAAAAGTTGTTTCTGATCTGGAATAGATGCTAAAAAATCTTGTAAATTTTTATGATACGTAATTTTTACTTTATCCCAATAGTCTAGTCCAGCACGTTTTAAATATTTATCGTCTGTTGAAAATCCTAAGGGCTCAATTAAATGTAGTTCAGTATCCGTTCCAGCACAAGTTCTAGCAATATTACCTGTATTAGCAGGCATAAGTGGTTCAAATAATGCAATATGATTCGTCAAAAATTAACATCCTTTCAAAAAATCGTTATTATTTTAGGCAACAAAAAAACGCATCATTTCGGTGTGGGCACGGCGAAAAGATACGTTAATGAAGATCAATTTCCAGAAGCTGACAACATCGTCGACAGTCTCTAAACAACCGAATTCGTATACTCATAATACCACAGCAATTTATTCGTTACAACACTGATTCTAACTTATTTTTACGATATTTTAATAGTGTAACGTCAACCGTAATTTTGGTTAAAGGTTGTTTTTTAGCTTTAGCCTGATTATCTGTTGTAGCTCCCCAATGTAAAGGAGTCATTTCGAGTAAGGCAGGAAACAAGCCTTCTGGAATATCGAATTGATAACTAATTGTAATTTGTTCAGAGTCAGGATAATTTTCTTTAAACAGATTTAAAACCTTTTCATTACTATAACTCCTATTATGACTCTCTTCGTTATATAGAAGTTCGCGTAATTCAACTAAGTAATTTGAATTTGGAATGATTTTTAATAACTGCCCGCCATCCTTTAATACTCGATCAAATTCTGTATAAGCAGAAGGCGAAAAAATATCAATAATTGTTGAAAATGACTTATTATTAAATGGTAGTTTAGCCAAATCAGCAATACAATAAAAAGCATCTGTCTCTTGTTGTGTCGCATAATTGATTGCATCTTTTGAAATATCAAATCCAACGTAAGTGTCTTTAGCATTTTGGCGTGTTACTTCTATATCATGAAGTGGTGTTCCCTCTCCACAACCTACATCCATAATTGTTTCTTCTTCATCAGAAAGCTGCTCAAGAATTTTATCCGTAATCGGTTTAAACAAGCCTGCTTGTAATAACTGTCTCCTTGCTAACCACATATCCAATTCATAATCACTTTTAACCCCATGATTCAAGAAAAAAAGAGTTCCTTTTTTTGATAAATCTATTTGATGATTTTCAGGGCAAAACATCGTCTGGCCTTCAACTTTACTGTAGGGGTTTAAGCAGACAGGACATCTAAATAAATCGATTTTATTTTTTAAAAATACGGCACTTTTCTCAATTTTTTTCAATTTACACTTATTCCTTTTTATCGTTTATTTTACATTCAATAGCTATTTATTTTTCAATGTTAATGTAATGACCTTTAACCAATTCAACAAGTTCTTCACGTTTTACGCCAACAGAACGACCAACTTTACCAGCTGAAACCCAAATTTTATCGAACTCTTGAATTCGTTCATCAAAATAAATGGGAAATCCTTTTCGAACATTAATTCCAATTGGTGTATTTGCGCCATGAACGTAACCAGTAATATTGATTAAATTTTTATTATCTGCTAAATGCAATTGTTTTTCATTTAATTCACGTGCTACTAATTTTAAATCAATTTCAAAAGTAATAGGAAGGCAAACAACTACGTAATCTCTATCACCGTTACTTCCCTGTAAAACAATTGTTTTTAAAATACTTCTTTCATCCGTTCCTAGTTCTTTAGCTTCTTTGCTTGAATCCATTTGTCGACCACCTAAAAAATCAAAAGTATAGCTCTCAAATTCAATATGATTTTGATCTAAAATGCGTTCGTCATTTGTTTTTTTTACTTTTTCTTTTTTTGCGATAATAATCACTCCCAAAATAATTATAGCACGACGTCTATCTCTTCACGTATTCTTATTTAATTTTCGATTTATTTCAAAAATATGTTGACTAAATTCGCTAAATAGCGTAAATTATCAGTTGGTTACTGATAATAATTTAATAAATACTAAAAATAGTTCGTGTTTAAAAGAAATGGGGAAATATTATGCCAGTTTTTGATTATGAAGATATTCAGCTCGTCCCTAACAAATGTATTGTAAATAGCCGTTCCGAAGTCGATACATCTATTCAATTTGGCCCTCGCCGTTTTAAACTACCCGTTGTACCTGCGAATATGCAGACAATTATCGATGAACCGTTAGCAGAATGGCTTGCATCAAATGACTATTTCTATGTCATGCACCGTTTCGATGAAGAGAGTCGCTTACCTTTCGTCAAAAAAATGCATGCAAAAGGTTTGTTTGCTTCTATTAGTGTTGGCGTTAAACCACATGAATGGGCATTAATTGAAGAGCTTGCCGATGCTGATTTAATTCCAGAATATATAACAATTGATGTGGCGCATGGCCACGCACAAAGTGTCATTGATTTAATTCATCATATTAAAAAATGGTTACCAGAGTCATTTCTAATTGCTGGAAATGTTGGCACACCTGAAGGCGTTAGAGAACTAGAAAATGCTGGTGCAGATGCAACTAAGGTTGGTATTGGACCCGGAAAAGTTTGCATCACTAAAATTAAAACTGGATTCGGTACCGGCGGGTGGCAATTAGCCGCTCTTAGATTATGTTCTAAAGCAGCAAGTAAACCAATTATCACTGATGGTGGTATAAGAACTCATGGTGATATTGCTAAGTCAGTCAGATTTGGGGCCTCAATGTGTATGATTGGTTCACTCTTTGCTGGTCACAAACAAAGTCCTGGTGATTTAATTGAAAAAGATGGTAATCTATTTAAAAGTTATTTTGGCTCTGCCTCTGAATATCAAAAAGGTAGCCACACTAATGTTGAAGGTAAAAAAATGCTCGTTCCTTTTAAAGGTGACATTCATGAAACTTTACTTGAAATGCAACAAGATTTACAATCTTCAATTTCTTATGCTGGTGGTAATTCTCTCTCTGCACTTGAAAAAGTCGATTATGTAATTGTTAAAAATTCAATTTTTAACGGTGATACGCTTTAATCAAAAAAGTTAGACAAAATAAAATTTGTCTAACTTTTTTGATTATCTTTATTCGTTTTCTCTGATTCGTCATACAAACCAGAATCCTTTTTATACCATACAAAAATCCGCGTTACAATAACTTTTAGAATTGCATATCCTGGGATTCCAAAAATAACACCTATTAATCCAAAAACCCGTCCCGAACCTAATAAAACAATTAAAATTGTAACGGGATGGATTGCTAAACTACTTCCAAGAATCAATGGAGAAATCAATCTTGCTTCAATTGTTTGTTCAACAATAAAAACAACAATAACCTTTATCAACATAATTGGTGACACGAAAGCAGCAATTACTAGTGCAGGAATCATCGCTAGAAAAGAGCCTAAATAAGGAATTAAATTCAAAAAACCTGCCAAAATCCCTAACGTTAAAGCAAACTTAAGACCAACTACTGAAAAACCAATAACAAATAATATGGCCACAAAGAATGCTACCGTTAACTGACCTCGGATATATTGACTGACTTGTAAATTAATTTCATCTAATAATTCAATGATTGATTTGCGATATCTTACTGGGAAAAAATTTGATAAATACTCAGGTAAATCGTGCCCATCTTTTAATAAATAAAATAAGATAAAGGGTGCTGTTACTAATCCAATGATAAATGTCGTTACAGTACCAACAACGCTACCTAAAGAATCAACTGTTGATCCAATAACTGAGCTCGCTTTTTTGGATACTGTTCCTACGATATCTGTATTTATTTTTTCAATTGAAGTTTTAATAGTATCAAATAAAGATGACGACATAAAATCATTCGTTTGATGTGTGATATTTGACCAATACGTCGGCCAATTTTTAATAATACTAATTGTTTGTGTTTGTACAGCAGGAATCAAAACGACAATCCCCCATACTAAAAACCCAGAAATTACTATAAATACAACTGTAATAACCAAACTTCGATTCAATTTAAAGCGCGTTTCACAAAAATCTATCAATGGGGATATTAAATAATACAGCACGCCAGCTAAAACAATTGGGAAGCCAATAATGCTTAATAACTCTCCAATTGGTGCGAAAAACCAGCCCACTTGTGCTAACATAAAAATAATTAGCAAACTTAACAAAACAATTGATAAAATGCTAACTGTTTTATTATTAACAACCCATTTCCAAAACCATGATCGTTGTGAAGTCGATTTTTCATTTGGGAGCATTTTAATCTACTCCTTTACTTATACGTGATTGTATTACCGACTTTAAAAGTTGGCAATACATGCGGTGTTAAATAAATACCATTTGGTTGTGGATGTTCTGGAACTTCCATAAAGAACAAGGTAGCATGCCCAACCGACTCAAAATTACTTGAAACTAACTCTCCAGCGAAATCAATTTTATAAGTTTGTTCATTAATAATCATTTCATCACCTGTTTTTGGCGAAATAATTTTTTTATCATCTTCAAATGATTGAATGACAGAAACTTGTCTTAAATCATCCGTTGCACTCTGATTGAAAAGGATAACAATAGGTTCCTTTTTTGAGATGGCATCTTTTCCAATTTCTTCAATTCTTGCTGTAATCATACTTTATCGTCTCCCTTATCCTTTATAGTTACCTATAATTATAGCATAGTCCCCAGTATAAATAATAACGTTTACAAAAATATATGATATAATATTGACAATATCATGAGGAGGTATTTGTAACTATGAAAGAGACTATTTTGTTTGGTACATATACAAAAAAGACAAGTACTGGTATCCAACGAGCTCAACTTGATACAATTGAAAAAAAAGTTTCTAACGCTACACCCTATATAAAGGTTGAAAATCCAACTTATCTCACGAAATCGGACAAAGGTGTCTTATATACCGTTTCAAAGAGGTCAGATTTAGGTGGTATATCAGCCTTTACCCTTGCATCAGAAAATCCCCAATTTTTAAATGACGTTTCAGCTGAAGGCGCTCCGCCTGCTTACGTTGCTGTTGATAATAACCGTCAATTAGTCTACAGCTCAAACTACCATAAGGGTCTTATTTCCATTTCAAAAATTCAAACTGATGGCTCATTAGCTCTTATTAATGAAGTTACAAATGAAGGTCATGGTCCAAAACCAGAACAAACAAGCTCTCATATTCATTTCACTGATTTAACACCAGACAATAGGTTAGTTGTTTGTGACCTTGGAACTGATCAAGTGTTAACTTTTGATGTGTCAGATAATGGTGCTATTAAACAAATTGCTGAGTATCGTTCAGAGCCTGGGTTCGGTTCTCGTCATATTGTTTTCCATAAAAATGGAAAATTAGCATACTTAGCTGGAGAGCTCTCAAGTGAAGTTTCGTTACTTAGCTACAATCAAACGGATGGTTCATTTAAAGAGATTCAAACACTTTCATCAATTCCATCTGATTGGAATGCTCATAACGGAATTGCTGCTATTCGCATTTCTAAAGATAGCCGCTTTTTGTATGTCTCTAATCGCGGAAACAACTCAATTGCTTGTTATTCACTTGCTGTTGATGGCACAATGACACTTATTCAACTTATTTCAACTGAAGGTGACTTTCCTCGTGATTTCAGTTTAAATAAAACAGAACAATTTTTGGTTGTTGCTAACCAAAACACTGATAATGCTACCTTATTCGAACGTGATTCAACCTCTGGTAAATTAACTTTACTTCAAAAAGATATTGCCGTTCCAGAATCCGTTTGCGTTTATTTTGAAAATTAGGAGAAATTAAATTTGTTAATTAAAGAAGTTGCAGTTGAAAATTTTACTGATATCCCAAAACAATTTGCCGCTGGTGCTAATCGTTTTGAACTTTGCGATAATCTTGCTGTCGGTGGTACAACTGTCAGTAAAGGTGTTATGTCTGAAACAATGCGTTATGCACAGGACAATGAAGTCCCTGTAATGGCAATGATTCGTCCCCGTGGCGGAAATTTCGTTTATAACGATACCGAATTAAAAATTATGGAGGCTGATTTATTTCAGGCTCAACAACTTGGTGTAGATGGCGTCGTATTTGGCGCTTTAGATACGAATAATAACTTAGACATAGAGGCGATGGAGTTTTTAATTGCAGCAAGTGGTGGCATGCAAATCACTTTCCATATGGCTTTTGATGAAATTCCTAATAATGCACAACTTGATGCGCTATCTTGGTTAGCAGAGCATGATATCGATCGTGTTTTAACGCATGGCGGATCACTTGATAAGCCTATCGAGGAAACGTTACCCCACCTCAAAGAAATTATTGACTGGTCAAACGGTCTCATTAAAATTGTTCCAGGTGGCGGTATTACACTTGATAATGTTGATACTATTGCTGCTAAATTAAACGTTAAAGAGCTTCATGGTACAAAAATAATTTTAAAATAATCATCTAAAAAGGTTCCAACAACTTCATGTACTAGGCCCTGTCAAGTTGACGGATGAAATAATATAAAATTTAATATGTTTCTAAATGGCTTTATCCCAGTAT